>MFTY01000001.1 GCA_001785515.1 Candidatus Nomurabacteria bacterium RIFCSPHIGHO2_02_FULL_35_13
TGATAAAAATAATTATGATTTGGTAATTGATACAAACAAAAACAACCTTGAACAGGTTGTTGATATCATAATATCAGAATATAAAAAGTGGATAAAAGAAAATTAATATTCCCTCATTGAAATTTGAGCATCTACTTTTTTGATGAGGTCAAGAACTACGGAAACAACAATGAGAAGTGCCGTACCGCCGAGAGCAATGGCGGTGATGCCTGTGAGAGACCGCACGATAAGAGGTAAAACTGCGATAAACCCCAAGAAAACCGCTCCCAATAATGTAATACGACTTAGGACGCTTGAAATATATTGAGAGGTAGATACTCCTGGACGAATACCAGGAATAAATGCTCCATTTTTTTGTAGATTAGTAGCAAGTGCTTCAGGGTCAAAAGTGACTGCTGTATAAAAATAAGTGAAAAGAAATACTAAAATAAAATAGAGTACGGCATAAAGCACGCTTGTTTGTGAAAACGAAATAAGCACTTTAGAGATAGACAATAAAATTGCATTGGAAGAACCGGCTAAAAAATTACCGATCATTTGTGGAAAAAGCAAAAGAGAAAGCGCAAAAATTATTGGAATAACTCCGGCCTGATTAACGCGAAGAGGTAAATAAGTTGAACCCCCGCCATACATTTTCATTCCCCTTACACGTTTGGCATAAGTCACTGGAATAGGACGTTCTGCTTCTGTAACAACGACGACTCCCGCAATAATCAAAATGCCTGATGCTATAAATAATAGAAAGAGTGGAATTTGAGAAACATCAAAGGTAAAAATGAGCTGGCTTATCTCTGTTGGAAGCTGAGAAACAATACCGGCAAAAATTATTAAAGACACTCCATTTCCAATACCAAATTCAGATATAAGTTCACCAAGCCACATTAACAACATTGAGCCTGAAATAACAATAATTAAATTAGTGATGCGGTCAAAAGCTGTTAAATTTATTAAAATATTTTGGTTCTCGAGAATAGCTAAAAGACTAAATCCCTGAATTGCGGCTAACGGAATAGTGAGCAATCTTGAGTATTGAGTAAATTTCTTTTTACCGGCTTCTCCTTCTTCGTGATAAATCCTCTTTAATGCTGGAACCATAATGGTCAAAAGTTGCATAATGATTGAACTGGTGATATAAGGTCCCACTCCGAGCATTATTATAGAAAGATTAGAGAGTCCGCCTCCAGAAAATATATTTAAGATGCCAAAAAATTGATTATTAGAAAGAAAACGACTGAGCTCTAGCGTATCAATCCCCGGTATCGGAATAGCGGAAAGCAATCTAAAAACCACTAACATAAAAAGCACGAACAGAACTCTTTTTCGCAAAATGACATCAGTCCAAATTAATTTTATTTTATTCCAAAAATTTTGCATAAATTATTTTTTTTGCACTTCATCTTTTTTAAGGTCAATTTTGCCACCTGCTTTTATTATTTTTTCTTTCGCAGAATCTGAAACTAAGCACCCAGAAATTTGAATCTTTGCATTTAAATCCATTTTGCCGTTTAAAATCTTTATTTCCGGAATCCAACCTTTTTTCTTTTTGATTATTTTTAATTCCAAGAGTCCTGTAGGGTTAACTTCCCCGCCATTTACGTACGCTGTTATTATTTTATCAAGAGATACACCAACAGGTTTTACTGCAAAAGAGTTGAATTGATATCCGCGGTTCTTTGGCAATTTCTTAATGATATCACGAAGTTCTGGGCGACGCTTGTTGCCTGCTCGAGCCGTCTGACCTTTGCCTCCTCGTCCAGAAGTTTTAGCATGCTTACCTCCGCGACCGACTATTCGGTCTTTTTTATTCTTATGTTGTCTTTTTAAATTATGTATCTGCATTCCAGTACTAAATTATTTAATAATCCTATTTTTCTTTCTCGACTTCCGGAACAACGATTTCTTTATTTTTAATAACAACGCTTTCAATTACCGTTTTTGAATATTTTGAAGAAATTTGAGAAAGTGCCGCCATAACCGCCTTAGCATTATTTAATTTATTTTTGCTGCTAGATAGAATTTTTCCTGTAATGTCTTTCATTCCGGATAATTTGGCAATATCACGGACTACTGTTCCTACCACCAATCCACGGCCCTTGTTTGGCATAAGCATAACATATGAACTTGAAAATTTAGCAGAAACTTCATGAGGTATAGACATGGTTTTTGTAAGTTTTAATTTAATCATATTTTTCTTTGCATTTCTTACCGCTTTATTTATCGCAAGAGAAGTGTCACCCGCCTTCCCTAGGCCTAAACCGACAGAACCTTTCTTATCTCCCGCCACTAATGCAACACTAAAGGAGAATCTACGTCCTCCTGCAACAACACGAGTCACACGACGAATGCTTAGAATTTTCTGGTCAAATTCCGGTTTAGGTCTATTAAAAGACGAAGACCGACGATTGCTATTCTTTTTTTTATTTTCTTCTTCTGTCATATATTTATCAAATTAAAATTTAAGTCCAGCAGCTCGCGCCTCATCAGCTACTAATTTTATACGTCCGGTATATTTAAATCCATTTCGGTCAAAAACAACTTTATCAATTTTCATTTTTCCACAAGCTTCTGCAATCATATGACCTACTTGTTTTGCTCTTTCAGTTTTTGTGCCCTTTGTTATTTTAACATCACTCGCCTGTGTTAACGTTTTTCCTTTTTCATCATTGATAACTTGCGCGTAAATAAATTTATTAGAACGAAAAACGGAAAGTCTGGGACGCATTGAAGTGCCTGAAATTTTTGCTCTGATTTTTGTTTTTAATCTTATTCTTTTTTCGTCTTTTTTAATCATTTGTTTTATGCTGTTTTCTTACCTTGTTTTCGTCTGATAACTTCATTTTCATAACGTATTCCTTTACCTTTATACGGTTCCGGTTTTTTTAATGCGCGAATAGCGGCCGTAAAATTTCCAACCAATTCTTTATCAATTCCCGTAATCGTAATGTTGTTCTTTTCAGTTGTGGCGGTAATGCCCTCGGGTATAGGTATGATAACCGGATGGGAAAATCCCAAAGCAAAGTTGAATTCTTTTCCTTTTACTTCGGATTTAAATCCAACTCCTTCTAAGATTAATTTTTTTTGATATGGTGTTTCTACTCCTTTAATCATATTTTTTATATGAGAAGCATAAGTGCCCCAAAGAGATTTGGAGAATTTATCATTTCTTTTTATATCCAAAGTTACCAATCCATCTGCGATATTAATAGTAATATCATCGCGAAAAGTTTTTGTTATTGTTCCCTTGGGTCCCACAACTTTCAAAACAGCGCCATTTTTTGTGACTTCAACTCCTTTTGGTATTTGTATTTTTTGCTTGCCTATCCTTGACATATAATTTTATATTACCAAAGTTTAAATAAAGCTTCGCCTCCGACTTGTTCCTTCCTTGCTTCTTTGCCAGATAAAATTCCTTTTGGCGTCGAAAGCACAAGAAGTCCGGACCCGTTTCTAATCGAATGAATGTCTTTCATTTTAAAATAAACACGGCGGGATTGTTTCGAGATTCTCTCCACTTCTGTAATTTTTGGCGTCTTATCTGTATAAACTAATTCAATTTCTAGAACTGGAAAACCTTTTTTTACTTTTTTTGAAACTTGACCTACATATCCTTCCTTTTTTAAACATTCCGCTATGGCATTTTTTATTTTAGAAGACGGGAAAGAAATAGACTCCTTACCTGCAAGGCTTGCGTTCTTTAACATTATTATCATGTTTGAAATTGAATCCATAAAATTTATTATTTATAGTGAATTTATTGAACTACCAACTTGATTTCCTTACACCTGGAAGCATTCCTTCATTTGCTAACTCTCTGAAACAGATACGACATATGCCAAAATCTCTCATAAAACCATTGCCTCGTCCGCAACGAAAACATCGATTTTTTTGTCGAGTGGAAAATTTTGGTTTCTTTTTGTTTCTTGCTAAAACTGATGTTTTTGCCATAAAAAATAATATTGGGAGAGCCTTACAATATCGCACTTTTTTTCTTTAACCCTTTAAAATTAAAGGTTTAAAGGAGAAAAGTGGATTGATAAAAGCCATATTCCCTTGTTGCTATGCTAACAAATAATAAGCCAAGAGTCAAGATTCCAAAGTGACAAATGAAAAACCGTTCCTTCAGTTCGGTTTTTCACACGACTTGAAGAAACGGTTGATTAAAAAAACAAAGTTACAGTTGCGGAGCTATGACACGGTGCTGGAACTCAGCCCTCCACACGTCGACGATTTCGAGCGAGCGAACAAAGACGTCCAATGTACCGTCGTCATCCATCCTCACAATAGCAACGAAGAATCCACCGTTTTCCTCTTCAAAGAGGAAGAAGGTGCCACGTCCGTCTTTTCGAAGTAGGCCATAATGATCGCGACAGAACGTCACAATCTGATTCTCGGTCCAACAGAGACGTTTCAGGTTTTCTCCGAAGCCACCGAAAATTTGCCGAAAGGTGCCGCTCTTAACTATCTCGTAAACTACAAGAACGGTCTTCGGTGTTGTCTTGCAGACTCCTCGCTTTGTTGCTTTGTAGATACCTATCATGAAAACATCACTAGCTTCTGCGAGCGTTTCCCTACCATCAGTAGCCGCAAGCTCAATTATGCGGTCGCTGAAGAGACGCTTTAATCGGCCTACGACGTTCTCTGCGAGCTCGGCGAGAGTAGCTTTCACAGTAGCTTTCACGGCCACTGCGATTTTATCACCCTGAGCGAGAATACCACGCTGGAAGTTTCCAGCGTTGAGCATTCCATTTGTGGAAAGCTCTTCAATCGCTTCGATACCTGCCTTGCGAGCAGCTGCCACGATTACATTTACCCCTGCTTCCTTCTGACCGGATGTAATCATTTCTGTAGACATGTTATCATCTCCTTTTTTAAAAGAACTAACACACTTGAGCCGATTTATCCGATACTTAGCGGAAAGGAACGGTTTCTAACCTTCGCTGTATTATATACCTTTTTTATAGAATTGTCAATATTAAAAAGGCCTTTATTCAAAAGGTCTTTTTAATAAATTCTTATTTCTTCTTTTTTACGTCTTCTTCTTTTTTGAAAGGCACCCCTATGAGTTTGAAGAAAGTCTTTCCTTCCTCTTTGTTTTTAGCAGTAGAAACAAGAGTAATGGCAAGTCCAAAGACATCTCTAATGTCTTCATCTGCTGTTTCTGGGAAAATCGTGTGTTCTTTGATTCCTATTGTAAGATTACCAACATTATCTACCGCTCCAGAATTAATGCCACGAAAATCTTTAGTACGAGGAAGTGCAACATTTATAAGTTTTTCCAGAAAGGCATACATCCTCTTCCCACGCAACGTCACAACAATTCCAATTGGGTCACCTTGTCGAATTTTAAAAGACGCAACTGACTGCTTAGCGCCCCTTAAAGCTCCTTTTTGCCCAGTGATTTTTGCTAGACGTTCTCCTATTGCGTCATTTTTATTTTTATCTTTTTTTATAGCTGTTCCTGTGCCAACATTTAATACGACTTTCACCATCTTGGGCGCAGCCATGCTGTTTTTATAATGAAAAGCATCTTTCATCTTATCAAAGCTCTCTATTTCTTTTTCTTTTACAGTTAAATGTTTCATAATAGGTTAGTTAAATTTCTTGACTGCTTTTTTTAGTGATTCTAATCATTTTATCACCGACTTTCTTTTTTCCGATACGAGTCCTAAGACCTGTTTTTGGGTCTACAATCATTACATTTGAAGCATTCATCGGCATTGCAATATTTATTTTTGTGCCTTTCTCTCCGGATTTTTTAGGACGTTGATGTTTTTTCATCATATTTATACCTTCTACCACAACT
>MFTY01000002.1 GCA_001785515.1 Candidatus Nomurabacteria bacterium RIFCSPHIGHO2_02_FULL_35_13
GGTTTGAAGATTTCGAGGCAAGGAGCATAATGATAAAAGCCCTAGAATCAAGATTGAATAATATTTTAAGCGCTCTAAAAGGGTTGCATAGAGAGTCTTTTGGTAAATGTGAGGTGTGCAAAAAAGACATTGAAATGGATCGCATGGGAGTTAATCCAGCGGCTAGAACCTGTAAGAAACATTTAGAAGGATAGCTTAATTAATGATAAAAGTAAAAATTTTACCGGTACGGATTTTTTGAAGCTTAAAAAATCCTGAAATTCTCGCGCCAGTCGCGCTCGAAACCCCTCAAAATCTTTCCTTTTATCATTAATTTAAATAATTATGAGCTTTGCAAGAGTTTATTCGGCACAAGTAAACCTCCTTTCCGGACAAATCGTAACGATTGAGGTTGATTTATCACGAGGGTTGCATACTTTTAATGTAGTAGGTCTTCCGGACAATGCCGTGAACGAGTCGAAAGACAGAGTAAGTTCGGCTATAAAAAATTCCGGTTTTAAATCTCCCAAAGCTAAGAATCAAAAAATAATTGTTTCACTTTCACCGGCCGACCTTAAAAAAGAAGGGCCGTTTTTTGACCTTGCTATTGCCATATCATACCTGCTTGCTTCTGATGATTTGAAATTTGATTCAGAAAAAAAGATTTTTTTGGGAGAACTTGGACTTGATGGAACACTGCGACGCATTAGAGGCGCATTACCGCTCGTAATGGAAGCCAAGCGTGCCGGGTATGAGGAAATTTATTTGCCGAAAGAAAACGCGATTGAAGCAGCGTTGGTTGAAGGAATAAAAATTTTTGGCGCAAATAGTTTAGAAGAAGTAGTGGAACATGTTTCTGAGAAAAAAGGAGAGAAACCTGCCCGCAATGCTTCGCATAGCGATGCAGGCGGGGAAAATAAAAAAATAAAAATTCAACCGAAGACAAAAGTAGAGTATAAAAAGGAAAGAAAAAATTCCAACTTTTCTGACATTAAAGGGCAAGAAGGCGCAAAAAGGGGACTTGAAATAGCGGCTGCCGGCGGACACAATATTGCTATGTACGGTCCACCTGGCACAGGCAAAACAATGCTCGCGCGGGCTTTCTCTCAATTATTGCCGGACTTGAGTCTTGAAGAAGTGCTAGAAATTACCGGCATACATTCTGTTGCCGGAGCAACACGCGGGGAATTAATTTCTGCTCCTCCGTTTCGGTCTCCGCATCATACCTCTTCTTATGTATCAATCATAGGAGGAGGAACTTATCCCAAGCCCGGAGAAGTGACACTTGCTCATAAGGGTGTTTTGTTTTTGGATGAATTTCCGGAATTTGAAAAGAGGGTGATAGAATCACTACGACAACCGCTCGAAGATAATGTTGTTTCTATTTCCAGAGCAAAAGGTTCGGCTGTTTTCCCGTCAAATTTTATATTAGTTGCGGCGATGAATCCTTGTCCTTGCGGAAATGCCGGTTCAAAACAAAAAGCTTGTATCTGCAAACCCTCTGATTTAGACAGATATAAAAGAAAATTATCAGGACCAATAATAGACCGCATTGACCTTTGGGTTTCTGTTGGCAATGTTGATTATAAAAAATTAGGAGAAGAAGGAAATGGAGAAAAAAGCGAAAATATAAAATATAGAGTAACAAATGCGAGAAAAATTCAAGAAAAAAGATTTGAAAAATTTGGGAGAAATATAAAAACAAATAGTGAAATGAATGTGAAAGATTTATCGGGTATGGTAAAACTAAGCGGGGAAGTAAGAAATTTATTGGACGACAGCGCTGAACGTCTGGCTCTCTCCGCTCGAGCTTATCACCGAGTCATTAAAATCGCTCGCACGATAGCTGACCTAGAAAATTCCGAAGAAGTTAATTCAAATCATATTCTTGAGGCGATACAATATCGCCCAAAGGTGAATGCGTAAAGTATAATTTAACGAGAAGCAGGAAACCACTCAGGTTCTCTTTTAAAATATTTTCTATTCAGTTCTCTTATTCCCTCTATGTACAATTCTCTATTAGGATTACCTATCATTGAGTCTCTATCTAATATATTCATTAAAGATGCAAGCAAATTAAAAAAAATGGCACCCTTCTTTTCTTTTTCCGGTAATTCATTAATAACTCTCATATTTCTTAAAAAAGCGTCTTCTGACACTTCTTCTGAAACAAAAGTGTAGCTGCCACTCTTCGCACGTTCATTAAATTCTTCCTCACTAAAATGCGGTTTCATAGCTAAAATTTTTTGAACACTGGGCAACAGCTCTATCTCTTCTGTTTTTGGCCTACTAAATTGATTAAATTCTTGCATAATTGTTTTTACAAGGACTTGCCTTGATGTTATTAATAACAATGAAATTATACTGCAAAATAGCCATTTACTTATCCACAGGTCTACTTGTTGACAGTGAACGCTCGTTCACTTATACTATATTCACCTGCCCGCAATGCTACGCAAGACGTTGCAGGCGGGGGTCATTTATTAGCAAATAACCTTTATATAATATGTCACAAAAACAATATATTAAAACTGTAGAAAGGGAAATACAAAGAATTAATAGAATAATTGATTTAAAGATACTTCATGGAGAAACTTATTCTAAGGAAGCCAGAGACCATAAACTTCTTCTAAGAAAAATTCGTTTTAATAACAGACAAAATTTCTTCAGACGTTTGTTTCCCAGTATTCTATCCTTCTAAATATCGTTTCGTTTTTTTAAATGAAAAATATTTACCAAACAAAATTAGAAACTTTTTATGGAAAAAATAAAAGAATGCCCACATATTCTGAAATGATGGAACTTTTCAGTTTCAAATCCAAGAATGCTGTTTTTAAAACTGTGAATAAACTTATTGAAGCGGAAATTGTGGCCAAAGACCATTTGGGAAGGTTGATGCCGACTAAATCTTTTGGTGAAGTTCCAATGCTTGGCTTTGTTACCGCCGGATTTCCAGCTACCGTAGAAGAAGAATTAGCTGATACTGTTAATTTGGATGATTTGCTAGTTAAAAATAAAGCGTCAACTTATATGCTAGAGGTTGATGGAGATTCTATGATAGACGCGCATATAGAAAAAGGAGATATGGTTCTAGTAGAAAAAACAAATCAAGCCAAAGACATGGAAATTGTTATAGCTGAAGTGGATGGAGAATTCACAATGAAGTATTTTAGAAAAGATGGAAACAAAACTTGGCTCGAACCGGCGAATAAAAATTATAAACCTATATACCCGACTCAAAGTTTGAACATTGTGGCAGTATTAAAAGCTGTGATTAGGAAATACTAAACATATGGAAACATTTGAAAGATCATGATAATAAAAAAACTCTTTAAATTCTTATTAAACACCTTCTTTTTTAGCTCAGCATTCAATTTATTTGTTTATAGCAATAGTCTCTATCTACACTATAACTTATCTTGTCACAAATAGATTTATCAGAAGAATTAATGGCCAAGACCAAATAACATTCATTCGGGGATGTTCTCATTTTCTCACAAATAGCGGGGTCTTTTTTTATCTTAACTATATCTCCATAACATACATTATAAATACCAGTAAAAGCTGGATGTATAAGTTCACATTTACTCTCATCTAATGTTCCAACAGCCACTCTCTGATAACATACATCCTTCATCCCCTCCACAGCCTTTGTTTGACAATAAGATAAATCTCCTTTTGCCCCCGCAACATAAGCCTCACAATAATTTCCATCATCAAGATTATTACAGATTGAGTAATCTTTATTTTCTATTGCTAATTGAGTTATACAACTTCTTTTTGCAGTATCATCTGTAATCCCCATACAGATTGATAATTGCGCATTCTGAGTATTTTCTTGTTGGTTACTAGAATTATTATAAAAAATAAAAAAACCAGTACCCAAAACAACCATTAACAAAATAATTAAAAAAATTGTTGGTCCTTTCATAATTAATTTTTATATAACTTAATAATGTCTGTATTATAACATGAATCAAAAAACCCGCCACTCGGCGGGTTTTTTGATTCTATTATCTCGAGATAAAAGATTATGCAACTGAATCTTTCAAAGCTTTTGCAGCTCGGAATTTTGGAACTTTCTTAGCAGCTACTTTGACTTGTTCTCCAGTCTTTGGATTGCGAGCCATTCTAGCAGCACGTGCCTTTACGGAAAAGATTCCGAATCCAGCGATTGATACTTCACCACCTTTCTTCATGGTGCCAATGATAGCGTCAAACAAACTGTCAACGATTTCTTCAGCTTGTACCTTTGTACCACCAAGCTTTCCATGTACTAACTCAGCTAATGCTTGTTTATTCATATTTTTAAAGGTTATTTTTATAATGCTTTCGACCATTACTTATATAAATACTATCTATACATTATATATCAAGGGTTTTTTAAGGCAAGTGTTTAAAAAATCTAAAAAATATGCACTTTTTCCGGGTACGGATTTTTTGAAGCTTAAAAAATCCTGAAGTTTTCGCGCCGTCGCGCTCAAAACCCCCTACAAAAGTCATATTTTATAGATTTTTTTAAATTTTAACGAGCATATTCAATGATTCTAGTCTCGCGAATCATTGTAACCTTTATTTCACCAGGATATTTGAGTTCTTGCTCTATTTTGACAGCAATATCATGAGCCATTATTTTGGCTTCTGCATCAGATACTTTTTCTGGGGTGACAAATATACGGATTTCACGGCCGGCTTGTAGAGCGTATGATTTTTCAACCCCCGGGAATGCGTTTACCAATGCTTCAAGTTCCTGCAACCTCTTTAGATAATTTTCTACCGAATCTCGGCGAGCTCCAGGCCTGCCACCGGAAATAGCATCAGCTGTTTGAACAATTACCGCTTCTATTGTTTCATACGGGTAATCTTCATGATGAGATTTCATTGACGTGATAATGCGTTCGTCTGCTCCAAACTTTTGCAAAATTCTCATACCTATTTCGATATGTGTCCCCTGCACTTCGTGGTCAAGCGCTTTTCCGATATCATGCACTAATGCTCCGGCCTTGGCTATCGCAACATCTGCGCCTAATTCTTCGGCAATCATACCGGCAATATGCGACATTTCAATAGAATGTTGAAGCACATTTTGTCCATAACTTGTACGGAAGTATAATCGCCCGATAATAGCGACAATGCGCGGGTCGAAATTGAATATTCCGCATTCATATACCGCTTGCTCTCCTTTTTCTTTGATGATTTTATTTATTTCTTCTTTGGCTTTTTCTACCAGTTCTTCAATCTTGGCTGGCTGAATACGTCCATCCAGAATCAAATTTTCAAGCGCAAGACGGGCAACTTGTCGTCTGATTGGGTCAAATGAAGAAATAATTATTGAACCAGGAGTATCATCCACAATAAGTTCAACTCCTGAAGCTCTCTCGAAAGCCCTTATATTTCGGCCTTCTTTTCCAATAACCTTTCCTTTTATTTCATTATTTGGAATACTTACTATGGTTGTCATTAATTCAGACGCGGTGCTTGATGCAAGACGCTGAATAGAAGTAGCTAAAATATCTTTTGCCCTTCTGTCTAATTTTTCTTCGTTGCTATTTTCAAGTTTTTGAATCCTAATTAGAATATCTTCTTCGTATTTTTTCTCAATGTCTCTCATCAATGCCTCTTTTGCTTCTTCTTCTGTTAATTTTGAGACTCTTTCAAGCTCAACTCTTTTTTCTGCTTCTATTCCCGATACTCTCTCTTGAATTTTTTTTACTTCTTCAACCTTCAGTTTAATGTTTTCAGCTTCTTTGTTTATTTCAACTTGTCGAACATCCAAAAACTCGTCTTTTTTAATAAGTCTTTTTTCTGTTTCTTTAAATTCTTCTTCTTTTTTCTTTTCCTCTTCTTTTAATTCGGCTAACCCTTTTTCCGCTTTTTCTTTAGCTTCATCTGTAATCTTTTGCGCTTCTTCTTTTGCGCCAACAAGCATTTGCTTGATATCTATCTCTATGGATTTACTTTTTCCCAACGCAACGACAACTCGCAAATAATACCCGATTCCCGCACCTAAAAGGAGTATTCCTACTCCGATCAAAATTATTATTAATGAGCTCATAAGCCTTATCTCGGCTTATAAAAACAAACCACTATATTTGCGGTTCTATTTCTTTACTAGCAATTCTTGCAAAGATTTGAAAATTTACCTTTAAAAACTTCATAAATATATGGGATATTCCTATAAACCAATCGAAAATAAATTTGTAAAATTCAACATATACAATATAACAAATTACATATAATTTGTCTAGTTTTTTACAAATTAAGATTTTGAAATAGGCGCTTTTGATTTGGTTACTATTTCATCAATGATTCCGTATTTTTTGGCTTCTTCGGCATCCATAAAGAAATCTCTTTCTACGTCTTTTTCTATTTGAGTTAGAAGTTTGCCTGTGTTTTTGGCCAAAATTTTATTTAAACTGTCTCTTGTTTTCAAAATATGTTTTGCAGTAATAGCAATATCGGTTGCTTGCCCTTCTACTCCACCCAAAGGTTGATGAATCATCACTTCCGCATTAGGCAAAATAAAACGTTTGCCTTTTTTTCCGGCAGAAAGAATAAGCGCCGCGCCTGAAGCAGCAAGTCCTACGCAAAAAGTGGAAACATCCGGGCGCACATGGCTCATTGTGTCCACAATTGCCATTGTGGAAGTCACTGACCCGCCGGGTGAATTTATATATAAAGAGATGTCTTTTTTCGCATCTTCTGATTCAAGAAAAAGGAGCTGGGCGATGACGATATTTGCCACATTATCATCAATTGGTCCCGCCAAAAACACTATTCTTTCCCTTAAAAGACGGGAATATATATCATAAGCTCTTTCCCCGAACTGTGATTTTTCTATGACTGTTGGGATTAACATAGATGTATTATAGCAGAAATCAGTTGTTTTGTAAAAATAAAAAATAAAGAATGATATTTTTGCCGGTACGGATTTTTTGAAGCTTAAAAAATCCTGAAATTCTCGCGCCGTCGCGCTTGAAACCCCTTAAAAACATCATTCTTTGTTTTTTATTGATTTTCTAAAAACTGAAAGACTTTTTCGTTGGTTAAAACATTTTCTGCGTGAAGTGTGGCGCGTTCAGGGTCGGCATCTTTATAGTGTTCCAGTATTTGCGCTACCTCGCGGGCTACTTGTTCTTTGTCTGCGGAAATTTTTTCAACTTCAGCGATTTTATTTAAAACAAGACCTAATTTTGCTTTCTTTTCCGCGTCAACCCTGAATTCTTTTCTTAAATCTTCAACTGTTTTACTTAAATGTTTTAAATAATCTTCAAATTTTAATCCCATTTGGGTGATATCAGATTCCATTTTATACAAAATTTTATTTAATTCTACTTCAATTAAAATTTCCGGCATTTCAACTTTTAAATCATCAATTATTTTTTCAACAATTTTTAATCTAGTTTTTTCTTTTAGCTGGTTTTCTTTTTCCAGTTTTATATTTTCCTTTAATTTTTCTTTAAAATCTTTCACGTCTGTGAAGGGACCAAGAGCTTGCACAAAATTATCGTTAAATTCAGGCAATTCCTCTTTTATTTCTTCTACTTTTTCATGGCTATGGTCGTCTTCTCCTTCCTTATGCACATGTTTTTCTGCCTCTTCTTTTACGTGTTTTTTAGGAGCGCGGGATTTTCTAATATCCATAATGGTGTTCTCAACCTCTTTCTCTGTCACGTCTGTGTTTTTTTCTTCTGTTTTTATTCCAGAAATTATCTTTTTAGCGATTTGTTTATAATCCGGAAGTTTCATTTCTGGCATGATGGCGGTTTTTATTTTAAATCCCAGAGGATTTTTACGAGCAAGTTTTGTAATAGAAATTTCCGGACGGCTGATGGAATCAATTTTTTCATCTTCTAAAATTTTTGGATAATGCTCACTGAGCGCCATTTCTGCCATCTCTTCCAATATTTGTATTTCCGGGATATTTGAGAGTAAGACATTTTCTGGAACTTTTCCTTTTCTGAAACCGTCCAGCTTTATTTTTTCACCAAGTTTTTTTAATGCTTCATTAAAATAAGATTCAAAAATATCGCCTTCTAATTCTCCCTCAATCTCTATTTCGCTTTTAGGTAGTCTCTTAACAATTATTTTCATAGATTTCAGTTTATATTTTTTAATTCTTTTTGTCAAAAAAAAGAAAAATAAAGACCAAAAGTAAGTTTTTAAGGGGTTTCAAGCGCGACGGCGCAAGAATTTCAGGATTTTTTAAGCTTCAAAAAATCCGTACCGGCAAAAATTTACTTTTAGTCTTTATTTCTACCTATTAACTAGTTTATGCTATTTACATCAACATCAACATTAGTATCTGTCGCATCGAGGTCTTGCTCTAAGGCATCCAACGCGTTAGCATCTTCAGATACTACACTTTCTTCTTGAAGTTTCTTCTCATCTAATGCGTTTTTTACTTTTGATTGCCAAATGTATATTCCACCGACTACAAGAATGATGATGATAATTATTGAGCCAATAAGCGCTCCGTTTGATTTTTTTTCTTCTGGTTCCATAATATTTGTAAGTCGTTTAGACTTAAGTTAATTAATAATTTACTGATTGGGATTAGGTACCGCTGGTGTTACTGGAATCATTACTTTTTTAGTATAATAATCTTCATTATATTTAATCATAGCTTCTCTTAATGACTTGACTGCGTCGCCGAGCGTTTTATGTGTTTCTTTTATGAGAGCTTGTGTTTCCGTTGCCAATGTTCTCAACTTTGTTTTATTTTCCGCAGAAAGTTGATTGGTTGACCCCGCAAGCAAAGCATTCATTTCTGTAATCTTTATTTTTATTTCGCCTAATTTTGTTTCAGCTGTTACCACGAAACTTTCGGCTTTGGTAACATCAACTTCCTTTGCCTTAAATTTAGCTATTTGAGAATTAACCTTGTCTTTTAGCTCGCTCATTCTTTCCACCGCATTGTCAAATCTTTCTAACGCTTTTTCTCGGCCAAGGATTCTGGTCTCTGCGATTTTTACTTTAACTTCATCCTTTTCTTTTTTTAAGGATTCTTTTAAAACCTCCATTTTATTTTTTGCTTCTTCTCGTAAATTTTTTACATCCTCCTTCATTTTTTCAACTCTGGCTTCAAATTCACTTTTAACTTCCTCTCTTTTGACTTTAAAATCACTTTCTAATTTTTTTACCCTCTCTCCCAAGTTTTTACTAGAATCATCAGAACCTTCAACTGCTTGTGCCATTGAAAATGACCCAAAAAGTGAAAATATTAATGCACTAATCAAAAACAAATTTACATATTTTTTCATAATTTTAATAGTATTAAGTTAGTAATATCGAACCTGCTTAAATTATATCAAAAAAGCCACTAAAAGCAATGCGACAATATTTAGTATTTTAATCATGGGATTAATAGCAGGACCGGCTGTATCTTTATATGGGTCTCCTACGGTATCGCCAGTAACAGCCGCCTTATGTGCGTCGCTTCCTTTACCGCCATGATTACCTTGTTCAATATGTTTCTTGGCATTATCCCAAGCACCTCCGCCGGATGTCATTGAAATTGCGACAAAAAGTCCCGTGATTATCGAGCCGACAAGAAGTCCGCCTAAAGCAACAGGTCCAAGCAAGAAACCTACTAAGATAGGGGCAAGAACAGGGATGAGAGCGGGGATAATCATTTGCTTAATAGCGCTCCCGGTCACGATATCAACACATTTTCCATATTCCGGTTTTGCAGTTCCTTCCATAATTCCTTTTATTTCTCTAAATTGTCGGCGCACTTCTTCCACGACTTTTCCCGCGGTTTTACCTACTGCTTCCATGCAAAGAGCTGCGAAATAATATGGCAAAAGTCCTCCTATAAAAAGTCCGACAATGACTTTTGGGTTGCTTAAATCAAATTTCATTATTTCTCCCGTTATTGATTTTATTTCTTCCGTATATGCGGAGAAGAGAACAAGCGCCGCAAGTCCGGCTGAACCTATGGCATAACCTTTTGTAACGGCCTTGGTAGTATTTCCAACCGCATCAAGAGGGTCCGTAACATCTCTAACAGAATCAGGAAGTTCCGCCATTTCCGCAATACCTCCAGCGTTATCTGTTATAGGTCCATATGCATCAATGGCCACGATTATTCCTGTCATTGAAAGCATGGACATAGCCGCAACAGCTATGCCGTAAAGACCGCCAAAATTATATGTTATTAAAATTCCCGCAACTATGGTAATGAGGGGAAGAGCTGTCGCTTTCATTGAAACAGCCAAGCCCTGAATAACATTTGTGCCATGTCCTGATACGGAAGCTTCAGCAATAGATTTAACAGGGTAGTATTTTGTGGAAGTAAAATATTCCGTGATTATTACGAGCGCCCCCGTGACCAAAAGTCCTGTAAGTGCGCAAATAAATAAATCCATTACAGAATATCCTTGCGGATTGTCTTGCATAAGCAATTTTGTAATCGGATAAAAAGAAATTGCCGCTAAAATACCGGATGCGATAAGCCCTTTATATAGCGCGCCCATAATATTTTTTGATTTACCTAATTTTACAAACCAGGTCCCGATAATTGAACAAATTATCACTATGCCTCCTATCGCCAGTGGATAAAAAATAGCTCCTTCAAAATTTACAAAAAGAAGCGAACCCAAAAGCATTGTTGCTACAGACGTAACGGCATAAGTTTCAAAAAGGTCGGCTGCCATTCCGGCGCAGTCTCCAACATTGTCTCCGACATTGTCAGCAATAACAGCTGGGTTCCTTGGGTCGTCTTCAGGAATGCCGGCTTCTAATTTTCCCACAAGGTCAGCGCCAACATCAGCAGCTTTGGTAAAAATTCCTCCACCGAGCCTGGCAAAGACTGATATAAGAGATGACCCAAATCCGAGCCCTATCAACGCTTTTATATCGCCAGTAAGCGCATAGAGGACCGATACACCAAGCAGAGCAAGTCCAACAACAAGAAGTCCAGTAACCGTGCCTCCTTTAAATGCTACCCCTAAAGCTTCTCCCAATCCGTTTTTTGCAGCTTCAGCTGTGCGCACATTTGCGCGAACAGAAACATTCATGCCGATATATCCAGCTAAAGCTGAAAGTACTGCTCCTAAAATAAATCCAATTGCAGAATTAAAACCCAATCCAAAATAAAGAACAACAAAAAGCGCAACTGCGATAATTCCAATTGTTTTATATTGTCTATTTAAATACGCTTTTGCTCCTTCAGCTATTGCAGATGCAATAGATTTCATTTTTTCATTACCTTCGCTCTTTTTTAATATTATTTTGGCAAGCAATAAACCATAAACTATTGCCACAACAGAACTAATAATTGCAAACAATAAAAATTTATTCATATTTTTTTACTTGCCCGTCCGAAGCTTTATGCGAAGGAGGGCATTATTAATAATAAATTTATTTTTTATCTTTCTTGGTTTTTTTAGTAGAAGTCCCCGCATCTTTTGGTGTTTCAGCTTCAATTATTTCAACTTTTTCTCCGTCGGTGGAAGTTACCGCCTTATCATCGCCTTTTATATCTATTCTCCAGCCGGTAAGTTTTGCAGCGAGGCGCACATTTTGTCCGCCTTTGCCGATAGCCAAAGAAAGTTGGTCATTAGCGACTTCTATCACAGCCTTATGTTCCTTCTCATCCATTTCTATTGAAATAACTTTTGCCGGAGAAAGGGAATTTGAAACAAATTGCTTCGGGTCTTCTGACCAAGGGATTATATCAATTTTTTCACCCAAAAGTTCTTGAGTAATAGTATTTACTCGAGTGCCTTTTTGTCCAACACATGAACCAACCGGGTCAATATGTTCGTCATTTGAATAAACCGCTATTTTGGAACGAGCGCCTGCTTCTCGGGCGATAGATTTTATTTCTACTGTTCCATTTTCTACTTCTGGCGCTTCAATGGCAAAAAGTTTTTCTATAAATTTTGGATGAGTGCGGGAAAGGCGAAGGTTTATGCCTCTTTGTGTGTCTTCAACTGAATACAAATAAGCTCGCACACGTTGTCCTCTTTGAAAAAATTCTCCCGGTATCTGTTCTTCAGCGGGCAGTATTCCTGTAGCGCGATTGAAATCAACATAAACATTTCCTCTTTCTATTTTTTGCACTACGCCTCCGACTATTTCTCCTTCTTTTGTTCCATATTCGTCTATGATAGAAGTTCTTTCAGCTTCACGAATTCTTTGAATAATAACTTGCTTGGCAGTTTGAGCCGCAATGCGTCCGTAATCCTCTTTTGCTTCAAGAGGAAAAACAATTTCATCGTTTAACTCCACACCCTTCTTTATTTTTTTTGCATCCTCCAACATTATGTGATGTTCTCCATTGAAACACACTCTTTCATCACTTTCATCTTTTACTGAATACTCTTCTTCTTTTCCATTTTCTTCTTCCATTCTTACGACAGTGTCATCAACTACTATTTTTATCTGAAAAAAATCCGTTTTGCCGGTTTCTAAATCAAATTTGGCGCGAACAATTTGCCCCTTTTTACCATAATCTTTTTTATAAGCGGCAGCCATTGCTTGCTCTATTGCGTCCAATATTTTTTCTTTTGGAATTTTCTTCTCTTCCTCCAGCTGTTCCAATGCCGATTTGAATGTTTTTATGTCTAACATGTTTTTTTAAATTATGAAAATTAAAAAATTTAAAGCGTCGTGGGTTCCCTGTCCTTTTGTCCCCGAGGGCGAAGGCGCCAAAATTTTTTGAATTTTAATAATTCATACTATTATTAAAAATAAAAGCCCTGTTGCGACAGGACTTATACAATACATAGAATATCACCAACTATATTTAAATGCAAGCCCAGACATCCCCCAGATAGGGCTTCGGGCCCTATCTGGGGGATGTTTAAGGGGTGTGGATAACTTAGTCTGAAAATCTTGACATTTTTGTTTATTGGGTGTATTATAATACACAAATAATTCTTTGTCAATGTTTGACTCAATGTAGGACTTCGTGAAGGAGGATATATGAAAACCACACTAGTTCTTCTTGTTTTCTTGCTTTCTCCTGTTTTTTCACAGGGGATTCCAAGTGTAAACGGATGGTCATTCAATTTTGATTCATCCATGGATGTGGATTCATTCAAAACAAGGTCCTCACTGAAAAATGGTTTCCAGATATTTGGAAACTATGGCAAGGTGAGGGAAGGACGCAACTTTGCCGAGTTCAACTGGTCAAAATACATGACAACCCAAACGCCAGATAGTGTCATTGTTGATGTTTTTTTTAACAATACAGACACTTCTGTAACAGGCATGTGGATTGGTCTCGCAATAGTGGATTCAAATCACTATTGGTACCAGCTGAAACCTCTATTTTTGGATGCACCTTTCTGGTATCCAATATCTTGGGATGTAAGAGAAGCAAAGGCAACAATAAGTAGCTTCACCGAGATATATTTGATGTTTTTCTTGATTTCTAATAACTCCTCTGATGTCGGTGCCGAAGTAATGGTAGATAATCTAAGGGGGATAGATGGCACATTGGGTACTGTCATCTATGACAACTTCAGCAGCTCTACCACGGGAATTTCCGAGGAAGAGCAGATTCCACAAGGGTTTGCTCTTGAACAGAACTATCCCAACCCTTTCAATCCCTTCACAACAATCAGATTTACTGTTCCTCAACGGGAATATGTGAGTTTGGTTGTCTTCAATTCTCTTGGACAAGAAGTGAGGAGCCTTGTCGAAAGAGAAGAGGGAATTGGAAGCCATGAAGTTGAGTTTGACGCCTCAAATCTTCCGAGTGGAGTATATTTCTACAGACTGCGAGCAGGCAGTTTTGTAGAAACGAAGAGATTAGTTCTTTTGAGGTAATCAGGTGTGAGGTATACCGCCTGTAGAAAAACCGCTTTGCGTGTTTCTACAGGCGGTTTTTCTTTGCTTAATTTTTTTAATACTTATCCACAGGGTAAATTTACTTTCTTTAAAACGATTTAGTATGTATAATATATATTATGTCTAGGAAAAATATTATTTTACTAGTTTTACTTTTGGTGCTCATTTCTTTATCTGCCGCTTTATATTTATACATACAAAATAAAAATCTTACCCAAAATGCGGAACAAAAAACCGCCGAGCAGATGCGCCAAAACGAGGTAACGAATGAACTTAAAGATTTCAAACTGCCTGATTCTTCTAAAACCTCAACCGATGTAACTCAAGAACTAGAATCATTTAAGGTCCCTACTACGAATACTACTACCACAACAAATTCTTCAAGTACAACTTCTGGAACATCAACAACTGAAACAACTCCTAAAACCGCAGAAGATGTAACTCAAGAATTAGAATCATTTAAAATTCCTCCTAAAAATTAATTATATGATAAATAATTTAAAACAATTTTTAATTATCAGCGCGACAATTCTAGTTTTTGCTTTCTATTTTGGTCTCAATCATCCCGTAAGTTCAAGTAGCGCGGAAAATGTTTCCGGATACGGGTGGGAAGCAAGTGATTCGGGTGGTATGGGTTGGCTTTCTTTTAATTGCATTTCAGGTGGGAATTGTTCTACTTCAAATTATGGCGTAAATATAAATGGAACCGATGTAATAGGTTATGCTTGGACACCCAATTACGGTTGGATAAAGTTCGGCGGGCTTTCCGGTTTTCCTTCAGGTCCAGGAACAACATCAGCTAACGCAAAACTAACAGGCAATACTCTTACAGGTTGGGCTAGATTTTGTAGTGTTTTATCAGATGCCAATTGTACAGGAACAACGATGAAATCAAACGACCAGACTGGTGGTTGGGACGGATGGGTTAGTTTGAGTGGTAAAGGTTATAATGTCGCAGTAAATCAATCAAATGGAGTTTTTTCAGGTTATGCTTGGGGCGGTCCAGATGTTCTTGGCTGGATTAATTTTAATCAAGTTGTAACTGTTCCAAATAATAACAACCCGTTGTTATATTTAAAAGCAAATGGTAATACCGGATACACAACAATTGGAATTAGTGGTGAAGTTTTTCTTTCTTCTACCGGATATCAATTAAAGACTACGGGTGGTGTGGCAAGTGGTGAATGGTCGGGAAATAAAACATGCCCAAGTTCATTAACTCCTCCAGGGACTCCTTACAATCCTTCCTTTAATCACAACACTTTAGGAACATACAGATATACCCTTACTTGCGATAAGGCAGACAACAGTGGCACTATTTCAAGTTTTGTTGATGTTGTTGTTGTAGAATCGATAGATTTTTGTATAGCTAATCCATCCGACCCAACTTGTGCCCCTACTCCTCCCAAACAGCCAAAATATATAGAACGTTAAAAAACGTGTTATAATTATAAATAAATTTATTATTAAATAACAAAAAAAACTATGAGTCAAAAAATCAAAATAATTTTAAAATCAATTTTCATATTAGCGTTGTTTGCTTTATCGCTCTCTGTTTTTGCTGCATGGCAACCTCCTACTGCGCCTCCAACAGGAGACAATCCTGAGCCTCCGATTAATGTTTCCAGAGCTCTTCAATATAAACCAGGCAGCGTTGTTGCTGACGGTCTTAGGGCAGCTTATAGTTTTTTAACTGATTCAGCTTCACTTTCAACTTTTAATGGGCCTGCAATCTTTAATGGAACTGCAACTTTTAATGGAGCTACAATCTTTAATTCCAGTATGGCTGTATCTAGCATGTCTGTGGGGAATCCAGCGGGTACAGCGGGAAATATAAACACAAATGCGCTTGGATTAAATGTATATAATTCTGGAAGTCGTTATTTAGAAATACGTAACAATGGTTCAGGTGCGGATATAATAAGCACAGGCGCTCCATTGCTTTTAAACTACAGTGGTGGTCAAAATGTGAGTGTCGGACTTAATGCAAGCCCAAGCTATAAACTTGATGTAACAGGAACTTTACGTAATACACTAGGGGCCAATTTTGCCACTTCTTCTGGTAATGTAGGAATAGGTACAGCTACACCGGGGGCAAAACTGGAAGTTGTCGGACAGGTAAAAATTACTGGTGGAACACCTGGCGCTGGAAAGGTTTTAACTTCTGATGCGACTGGACTTGCTTCATGGCTTACACCAACTGGTGGTAGTGGTAGTGGTGTAACTGCTACTAGTGGCACTCTTAATCGTGTTACTAAATTTACATCTGGATCAGTTATTGGCGATTCAACAATTAGTGATGATGGTACAAGTGTAAAAATTGGAACAGTACCAGCATCGACAACAGTGTATAAATTAGATGTTAGTGGAAATGTAAGGTTAGGAACTGCAATTGATGAATTATTTATACCGGGAGGCGCTACATTAGATAATGGACTTGCCATAAACTCTGGAGGGCTTCAAATTCCTGGTGGTAGCGTCAATATCGGGACGGCGGCGGTACCTTTAAGTAAAGTATTTATAGGAGGAGGTTCGTATAATACAGTAACAAATGGAGCAAACAATGCAGCATACGCTTTAGGTGCGCAAAGCATCGCTGCCAATGACAGTATTTATTCTTACGGAGCAATATGTTCTGGAAATGGTTATGGGGATTGTAAAGGCAGTAACGGAACTGTTATAGGTATCGTTAACACTGCTGCGAATAACAATATTCCAAATGTTGGAAATATTCTCTTGAACAGTGGTAATGTTGGCATAGGCACAGCAACAGTAACACCAGGAGCAAAGCTAGAAGTTGGTGGACAAATAAAAATTAATGGGGGTTTACCCGGTATTGATAAAGTTTTAACTTCTGATAATAATGGGTTTGCCTCATGGGTTACACCCGAATGGACAAAAAATGGATCCGGACTTTTTTATGGTAAAAATATTCTTATTACAAATAGTAGTACTTCTTCAGTAACTAAAACTGGTTGGTGGCTCGAGAACACTGGCAACATTTCAATTGGCACTGAAAATAATAAATTTGTTTTTATAAATAGAACAGAAGCTGGAGTTGTTCCAAGTCCAAGACTAGATTGTGATGGTTCTGATTATTACAAAGATTGTGGAACTTTTTATTCTGGGGGACCTAATGAAGGAGGTAATCTTGGATACGATGTATGGGGCACATGTCCTTCAAAATATAAATATGATTCTATTAATGAAAATTGTGCCTGGGATGAAAGTGGTGGTATACTTGCTGCTTCAGGAGAGGAAACTGCACCTATGACAAACTATTATAACCAATATATATATGAGACCAGAACAATTGGGTCAAATACAAGTGAGAATACGACTAATTTAGAGGTTGGTTCTATAACTACTAAAAAAGTTACTACAACTTCAGGAAATTACTTTAATGGAAAATTTTATAGTAATGGTACCTATAGTTGTTCTCCAACGGATCAGAATGGTGTAGTAAATGATGCAGGTTTAGTATTTCAAGTAACTGTTACACCTAATGGTTTTTCAAGCAGATGTTATGTTGGAGATTGGGTTGACAGTGGATTTGTAAATGGATTGTTTTTATATTCCACTGCAAACGCTGCAAATGAAGATAGATGGTGTGCAATAAGTAATCCTATTTACTCAATAAGAGGTAATTCTATTAGTACATATGGAATTTCTGGTGATACTGGTTATGGTTTAATAACTGCTTCTGATAGGATAATTGGAATCGGACGAAATGGAGGAAACACACGTACATGTACGATACTTAGTCCTTAAGCAAGACCAGTAAGACTTTAATAAGAAAAGACTTAACTAGCAAGGACTGTCCTTGCTAGTTGAACTACAAGTTGATATAATTTAACAATGCAAAGGAAAGATCCATTTGTAGTTGGTGAGTGTTATCATGTCTATAATCGTGGTATTGATAAAAGAGTCATTTTTAAATCTATTTACGATTATCAGCGTTTTATAATGCTTTTATATATAGCGAATAGTCAAGATCCGATTCATCTTGATAATCTTATAAATAAAAATCATAAAAATTATCAAGAAATTTTTGATACAGAACGTGGTAAGTCATTGGTATCAATCGGTGCATGGTCTTTAATGACTAATCATTTTCATATTATTTTACGCGAAGAAGTAGAAAGTGGAATAAGTAAATTTATGAAAAAATTTGGTACTGGATATTCAATGTATTTCAATATTAAGTATCAACGTACTGGTGGACTTTTTGGTGGACCATTTAAGTCAAAACATATTTTAGAAGATTTACACTTAAAGCATTTATTTGGATATGTTCATCTAAATCCACTTGATATTAAATTTTCTGGTTGGGAAAAATTGATTGACAAAAAACAACCAAAAGAATGGAAAGATTTTTTAGAAGATTATTTATATTCAAGTTATCAGGATTATACTTGGACAGAACGAAAGGAAGCGAAAATTTTGAATAAAAATGCCTTCCCTAATTATTTTTCAGAAGAAGATTCCTTTGAAGATTTTATTGATAACTATTTGTCGTTTAATCCAGATAACCTCCACTAGCAAGGACTGTCCTTGCTAGTGGAGGTTCTGCTTTGTTTTATCAAGGCGAGACCCTAGTAGCATGATATAATAGGAGGATGCAAATCAACGAAGAGCAATTAAAAAAAGTTATTTTGGAATCAGGACTCGTTTCACGTTCCGAACTTGATACATTAGTTAAAAAAGCTGAAACAAAAAATCAAAAACTCTCTAATATTTTATTATCGGACGGAAAAATATCTGAAACCGATTTAAAACGAATGGAAGCTTTTGTTTTAGAAATACCTTTTATTAGTTTGGTTAATAAAAAAATTGATTTTTCCATCCTTTCTCTTATTCCTGAACCGATTGCCAGAAACCACAACATAATTTCTTATAAAAAAAGTGAAGCGGGCTTGGAGGTGGCAATGCTGGACGTTGACGATTTGCCAATGATTGATTTTATTAAAAAACGTTCAGGAGAAAAAATCCTGCCTCGTCTCACTGACACTGATTCAATTAAATCTGCGCTTGTTCAGTATAGAAAAAGTTTACAAGCCGATTTTGATAATATCATCCAAAAAGAATCTATTTCGCTTAAAAATATTTCTAAAGATGAACCGGAAAATACCGAAGAAGAATTAAAAGCCCTAGCTGAAGATTTACCGATAATTAAAATCGTTGACTCTCTGGTGTCTCACGCTATTTTGCAAAATGCTTCCGATATTCACATTGAACCAGGAGAAAACGAATTGACTGTAAGATACAGAATAGACGGTATGTTGCATGATGCAATGGTATTAGATAAAAATACTGCGCCAGGAATAATTACCCGAATAAAAGTATTATCTAATTTGAAACTTGATGAAAAAAGATTACCCCAAGACGGAAGATTCAAGATAGAACAGAATGGAGAAAAAGTTTCTTTCCGTGTTTCTACCTTACCTACTTTTTATGGAGAAAAAGCGGTGGTTAGAATTTTAAAAGAAGATTCGCATGGTTTTTCCCTTGATTCTTTGGGTTTTCATGGTGAAGGTTTGGAAAGAATTTATGACTCTCTAAAACAGAGAGTTGGTATGGTGCTTGCCACAGGGCCTACGGGAAGTGGAAAAACAACAACTCTTTACACAATGCTTGAAATTTTAAACAAACCAGAAGTCAATATTTCCACAGTTGAAGACCCGATTGAATATCAAATACCCAGAGTAAATCAAACTCAAGTAAAACCGGAAATCGGCCTCACTTTTGCAAACGGACTTCGCTCTCTTCTTCGACAAGACCCCGACATAGTAATGGTTGGAGAAATTCGTGACGGTGAAACTGCAGGATTGGCAGTGAATGCTTCACTTACGGGGCATCTTGTTCTATCAACTATCCATACCAGTTCCGCATCTGGAGCAATACCAAGATTAATAGATATGGGTGTCCTACCATTTTTAATAATTTCTACAGTCAAAACAATTATTGCGCAGAGGTTGGTGCGAAAACTTGTATCAAGTAAAGAAAAATATCTTTTATCAGTAGACGAGATAAAAAACTTGGCAAAAGTTGTTGATTTAGACCGCATGCTTTCAATATTAAAAAATGAAAAAATTATAGGACCGGAAGATAAATGGGAAACAATTCCTTTTTATAAGCCGGTAAAAAATAATGAGTCTCCGGACGGATATTTGGGCCGTGTTGGAATACACGAAGTGTTAAAAGTCACATCTTCCATAAAAGAAATGATTATTCGCGGAAGTTCTCAAGATGAAATAGAAGGGCAAGCAAAAAAGGAGGGTATGATGACAGTTTTAGAAGATGGAGTTTTTAAAGCAGTTTTGGGGCAAACGAGTTTAGAAGAAGTATTTCGTGTGGTTTCAGAATAAATTATGAATTATAAAACTCTTTCTTTGTACAAGTTTTTGCTAGACACGCATAAAAATCTGCTGATTTTTTGCTATGCTCGGCTCGTCGGCCTGCGCAATGTCTTTCAAAAACTGCACCTGCGACGAGTTTTATAATTTTTTATATAATATGCTTTTTTCATACAAAGCAAAATTAAAAAATGGAGAAATTTTTAAAAGCACAATGGATGCGACAGACCGTTTTTCTCTTTCTCGCGAACTAAAGTCTCGCGGAAATACCCCCATATCCATAAAAGAGAAAAAATATAATTCTTTTAATTTTTTGCCTACGTTTCAACGCATCTTTTCAAAAGTAAATACCGAAGAAAAAATTATTTTTACTAAAAATCTAAGCGGAATGCTTAAAGCCGGGCTTTCGCTTTTTAGAGCTTTGTCAGTTTTAAAGAAACAAACAAAAAATCCCGCCTTCAATGAAATTTTGACATCCTTAAGCGATGAAATAAATTCCGGAGGAACCCTTTCTTCAGGACTTGCAAAATTCCCAAATGTTTTTTCAAAACTTTTCGTATCAATGACGCGCGCCGGCGAAGAATCCGGGAACCTCGATAATGCGCTTTCTGAAATCGGTATGAATTTGGAAAAAGCGCATTCCTTGACCAAGAAAATAAATGGAGCACTCATATATCCCGGAGTAATTCTTTCCGCCATGATTTTAATAGGTGTTTTGATGTTTGCTTTTGTTGTGCCGACACTTGCTGGCACATTTCAAGAATTGGGAGTGCCGTTGCCGGCTTCCACAAGGTTTATAATTTTATTAGGCAACTTTTTTTATGAACATTTGATTTTATCTTTTGTCTTAATAATCGGGTCCGCTATTGCGATAGTTTCTTTCTTACGAGCATCTTTTATGAAGAAATATGTTGATTTTGTAATTATAAGACTTCCTATTGTTGGTAAATTATCCAAAGAGTTAAATACCGCCCGTACTACACGCACCATGTCTTCGCTTTTGCTATCGGGAGTTTCTATAACTCGAGCCATAGAAATAACAGAAGACGTGGTGCAAAATGTTTATTATAAAAAAGTTTTAAAACAAGCGAAAGAAGCGATAGAAAAAGGAGTTCCGTTTTCCAG
The DNA here is from genome assembly GCA_001785515.1 of Candidatus Nomurabacteria bacterium RIFCSPHIGHO2_02_FULL_35_13. Classification (GTDB taxonomy): domain Bacteria; phylum Patescibacteriota; class Minisyncoccia; order Phycocordibacterales; family UBA9973; genus UBA9973. Next base: position 21,264 of record MFTY01000002.1, read on the forward strand.
AGTTTTCGAAGAAAATCAAAATCTTTATCCGGTAATGATGACAGAGATGATTCAAGTGGGGGAAGAGACTGGAAAATTATCGGATATGTTATTTCAGATTGCTTCTTTTTATGAAGGAGAAATAGAAAATAAAACCAAGAATCTTTCCGTAATTATTGAACCCGTACTTATGATATTTATCGGAGTTGCTGTCGGATTTTTCGCTATTTCAATGATTTCACCTTTGTATTCGGTAATGGATAATATAAAATAATGAAAAATTTTTATGAAAAAGGAATAAGTGTGATAGAAATGTTGGTAACTGTCGCTATTATTGGGATTCTTGTTACAATTGCACTTCCTCAATTTTCAAAGATGAAAGAAAATCAAGTGTTTAAAAATGCAATAGAAGAAATCATGTCAGCGCTTCACAACGCGCAATCTCAAAGTTTGGCTTCGACAAATTCTTCGGAATATGGGGTGTATTTTCAGCCCGACCTTATTGTAATTTTTAAGGGTAAAACTTTTTCTCCAGAATCGACAGACAATACTATAAACATAATCCCCCCTGCAAATATTTCTAATGTTTTTCTTGACGGAAATAGCTCTACCACCGGAGATATTTATTTTCAGCGCCTTTCCGGTGCTCCCAGCAAGACTGGCACAGTAACTGTTTCAACACCTTCTTATTCAAAAATTATCACGATTTCTGTGACTGGCGCAGTTAGTGTTAATTAAATTTAAATGACCCATTCGATGAGCTCAGGGTCATAGTGAGTAAAAAAAACGAACTATGAAAAAAAATCTAAAAATCGGCGGTTTTCTAATGATTGAGGTGGTGATAGTGGCATCTATCATCACAGTTTCAGTTTTGGCTGCAATGTCCGTTACCCAAAAAGCTATTTATGTGTCTCGTCAGGCGCTTCATATTTCTGAAGCCTCTTTTTTGTTGGAAGAGGGAGCTGAAATAGTACGTATTTTTAGAGATAATTCATGGGAAAGTATTTCTTCTTTAGATGTTAAAACAAATTATTATCCATCTTTTGTTGATAATGTTTGGACTTTATCTGCTATTCCTTCTACCTTGGGGATTTTTACACGCACAATAAACATAGCGGATGTTAATCGCGATGTGTCTACTGAAGATATCGCAAGTTCTGGGGCAAATGATGACGGAACGAAATTAGTTACCATAACTGTGTCTTGGATGGAAGGCGGAACCACTGTAAATAAAACTCTGTCTTTTTATATAATGGATATTTTTTCATGATTAAAAATATAGGAAAAAACAACAAAGGTTATGCGATTTTAGAAACTATTTTTTACATTGCTCTTTTTGCAATTCTTTCTATCTCAGTAATTGACGCAATGATTATAATGACAAAAGCTTTTAAAGAAGTAACGATACAAACAGAATTAATGCGAAACGGAAACATCATGGAAAGAATATCACGAGAAATAAGACAAGCGCATAATATAAATTCAATAAATACAACCAGTTTGAAACTTGATACTACAGATGATGTTGGTGCAGACAGGACTGTGGAATTCTCGCTTTCTGGTTCAGATATCAGGTTTTCAGAAAATGATGTATTTACAGGAAACCTAAACACACCCAATACAACAGTTGTAGATATTGCTTTTATGCAGATAAATACAGCAAAAGGAATGGCGGTCAAGGTAATCTTAACGGTAAAATCCAACCGTGATTCACTAAACCGCAATGAAAGTTTTTATAATACAATCGTGCTTCGCGGAAGTTATTAGTTATGAAAAAATATTTTAAAGAAAATAAAAAGAAATTCTCGTTTGCCGATAGGCAAAAAGGCTCAGCGATGCTGATAGCCATTATTTTTTTCCTTTTTATTTCTCTTGCCATAATTTCCGGCCTTGTTTCACCTTCAATTCGTGAATTTAAAAACGCCAATACAAATTTAAATTCAAAAAAATCATTTTTTTTATCTGAGTCAGGGAGTGAAGATACTTTCTATCGTATACTTAAAAATAAATTAATTTCGGAAAATGAAACAATCGTCATTGATTCTAATTCGGTAAGCACAACCATTACAACTCTTCTTGGCAGTATTAAACAAATTATTTCGCTTGGAGACGTATCTAGCTATCAACGAAAAAATAACCTAACGCTTAAAGCTGAAGGAACTATTATATTCAAATACGGGACACAGGCAGGTCAGGGAGGTTTTATTTTTCAAAATAATTCTTATGCAAATGGTAGCATCTATTCGAACGGAAATATCATTGGTTCAAATGGCGCGTATGTCACCGGTAGCGCTTCTTCGGCCGGTAGTACTGGATTAATTTCAAATATGCGTGTTGGTTATAATGGTGCTGGCGATGCGCGCGCTAATACCGTTAGAGACTCGACTGTCACAGGCGTTATTTATTGCCAGACTGGTTCTGGTAATAATAGTTCATGCGATACTTCACAAGCTAATCCCGTAGTTCAAGATTTCCCAATATCCGACCTTGATATCGCTAAATGGGAGAATGATGCAACCAGCGGAGGAACGACTAATGGCAATTTAACAATTTTATCGCCTACCACAATTGGTCCAAGAAAAATAGAAGGCAATCTGACTGTGAGCAGTTTTCTTACTGTTTCAGGCACCATATATGTGACAGGCAATATTATAATCAATGGAACGATGAAATTAAGTTCTTCTTATGGCGCAACATCAGCCGTTATAGTATCTGAGGGTTATATTATTATAAACAATGGCGCTGTGCTTCGAGATTCTGGAACCTTTGGCAGTTATATGTTGCTTTTATCTAAAAGCGGATGTGATGCAAGCATCCTGGAAAGTCTGTGTAATGGAAACAATGCGATTCAGGTTAGCAATAACTCAAATATTTCAATTATAAATGCGCAAAAAGGCACGGTTTATTTTAGTAATAATGCTAGCGTAAAAGAGGTGGTAGGTCATACAATATTTTTAAAAAATAATGTTGGTATTAATTATAGCGGTAGTGTAGTAAGCGCCAATTTCACCAGTGAGTCTCTCACTTCGTGGATAATAGATGGCTGGGGAGAGGAATAGAAGGTATGATATAATCAGCTTATGTCTAAAAAAATAGCAAAGAAAATTGTTGTTGGCAATTGGAAGATGAATCCACTGTCTCTTAAGGAAGCAGAAAAATTATTTATCAATATAGCAAAATCTGTCTCTAATTTTAAAAAAACAGGAATTATAGTTTGTTTACCATTTTTATATTTGGAAAAATTAAAATCTACTAGCCAGCGTACTAAAAAAATATCTTTGGGCGCGCAAGATGTTTTTTGGGAAGATGCTGGCGCTTATACGGGAGAAATTTCCGGGGATATGCTTTATGATATTGGAGCAAAGTATGTAATAGTAGGGCACTCTGAACGACGTGAAATGGGTGAAAGCAATAATGATGTGAATAAAAAAGTAAAAGCGGCAATTAGAGCCGGACTTGTTCCTGTACTTTGCGTAGGAGAGAGTATGCGAGACAAAAATCATGAATATTTGAATTTCATTAAAACGCAGGTAATAGAATGTCTAAATGGAGTTTCTAAAAATTTTATTTCAAAAGTTATTATTGCTTATGAACCCATTTGGGCCATAGGCAAGGGGGCATATCCTGCAACGCCGGAAGAATTTCGCGAGATGAATATTTTTATCAGAAAAATTTTAAGTGATAAATTTGGCGTAAAAATAGTTGAGGATATTAAAATAATTTATGGCGGGTCGGTTGATGAGAAAAATACCGAAGGATTTATCAAAGCAGGATATGCTGATGGTTTTTTAGTAGGCAGAGCAAGTTTGAACCCAAAAAAGTTTTCTGAAATTATAAAAATATGCGAAGCATCAGACAAATAAAAAACTTAAAAGGAAAAAAAGTGTTAGTGCGAGTGGATTTTAATGTGCCTATAAAAAATGGGCGGATTCTTGATGATTTTAGAATTAAAAAAGCGCTTCCAACCATTAAATTTTTAGAAAAAAAGGGGGCAAAAATAATATTAATCACGCATTTGGGAAAAAATGGAAATGAGAGCCTTGCGCCAATAATTAAACGTTTTTTTGAAATTTCAAAATGCTCAAAATCACAAGTAAGTTTTTTTGATAATATAAGAAAGTTTACTGGCGAAGCAAAAAACGATTTAAATTTTGCGAAAAAACTTTCAGTTCTCGGTGATGTTTATGTTAATGACGCTTTTTCTGTTTCTCACCGCGCACATGCCTCAATTGTCGGATTACCCAAATATTTGCCCGGTTACGCAGGGTTTCAACTGGAAGAAGAAATAAAAAATTTATCCAAAACAATAAAAAACATAAAACACCCATTTCTTTTTATCGCCGGAGGAGTTAAATTTTCCACAAAAATACCCTTAATCCAAAAATATTTAAAATTAGCAGACTATGTTTTTATTGGTGGGTCATTATTAAATATTTTTTTAAAGGCCAAAGGATATGAAGTAGGACGTTCCTTTTTGGAAAACATAAATTACAATTTTAAGAAAATTCTTAAAAATAAAAAGCTGATTTTGCCGGAAGATGTCGTTGTAAAATCAGGAAATAAATTGATTAATAAAAAAATAAATCAAATTAAAAAAGATGAGATTATTTTGGATGTTGGAAATAAATCAGTAAAAAGCCTGACTCAGTTAATTAAAAAATCAAAACTCATTCTCTGGAACGGACCTTTGGGTAAATATGAAGATGGCGGAGCAAGGGCTACTAAAAAAGTATTGAAAATGGTTTCCAAATCAAAAGCTCAAAGTATTATTGGAGGAGGTGATATTGTATATTTTGTATCTTTAATGAAAATGGAGAAAAAATTCTCTTTTGTGTCCACCGGCGGTGGAGCAACATTGGATTTTCTGGCAAACGGAACATTGCCAGGTATTAAAGCGCTGAAATAATTTTTTTTAGTATTTCTTTTTCTTGTCCTTCTTTGTATTCTTTTGTGGGGAAATTACGGAAATTATCGCTGTAATATCTAGGGATTAAATGAATATGAAAATGCGGTACTTCATTTCCCACCACGGATTGTTGCACATAATCGCAACTGAGACCTTTTTTTAGCGCAAGCATAATTTTTTTAGTCAGTTTGAATATTTCAGAAATTATTTCATCATCAGCCTCTTGCATCCAGACGACATGTTTTTTAGGAATTATTATAAGGTGTCCGTCTGAAACTGGTTTAATGTCAAGAAATGCCAAAAAGTTTTCATTTTCATAAATTTTATTGCACGGAATATCACCTTTTATAATTTTGCAGAAAATGCAGTTTTCCATAAGATGTATTATACCCGAATTGCAAAAATTGTTGAAGGCATATCTTTTTTAGGGGGTTTGGCGAGCGACGGCGAGCCAACTTCAGAACTTTTTAAGCTTCAAAAAGTTCGTACCCTAGAAAAAGATATGCCGAGAAAGATTTTTGTAATTCATGTTAGAATTTGATTTATGCAACAATACTCGGAACTACTCCGAACGATTTTGGAAAAAAGAGGTATAAGAAATCTGGCTGAAGCTGAGATTTTTTTGAATCCCGATTATGAACGTGATTTATATGACCCGTTTGAAATGAAAGATATGGAAAAAGCTTGTGTTAAGCTTTTTGAGGTAATAGAAAATAAGGAGAAGATAGTTATATATGCCGATTATGATTGCGACGGCATTCCTGGAGCGGTTATCTTGCAGGATTTATTTAAAAAGATAGGCTATTCAAATTATGAGATTTATATTCCGGGGAGAAACTCAGAAGGTTACGGACTTAATCTTTCTGCTATAAAACAATTTGCTCAAAAAAGAGTGAAACTTTTGATAACCATTGACCTTGGTATTACAGCAGTTTCTGAAATTGCACAAGCGGAAATAGATGGAATTGATGTGATTATCACCGACCACCACTTACCAAAACAGAAAGTTCAGGATGTAAAAAATTCTCCCGCCTTCGCCCTCGGAGACATAAGTCCAGGGGACCCACGGCTCCTTAATTTTTTACATCCTGAACTTTCTTTGCCGAAAGCTTATGCAATTTTAAATCCAAAAGTTGATAATTACCCTGAAAAAATATTATGTGGCGCCGGAGTAGTATTCAAATTAGTACAAGGATTTATAAAAAAATACGGAGAATTCTATAAAATAAATACTGGTTGGGAAAAATGGTTGCTGGATATGGCAGGTTTGGCTACACTTTCAGACCTTGTTCCTCTTGTGGGTGAAAATAGAGCCATGGCATATTTTGGAATAAAGGTTTTAAAAAAATCTCCTCGCCCTGGTGTGCAAAAACTTCTGTCTAAAATGAAAATTAACCCAAAATACCTGACAGAAGACGATATTGGTTTTATGATAACACCCAGACTCAATGCAGCATCGCGAATGGATAACCCTATGATGGCATACGAGCTTCTTTCTACGGAAGATGAAGTAAGAGCAGGAGTGATTGCAGACCACTTATCTAAAATAAATGATGATAGAAAAACAATGGTCGCCGGTATTATGCGTGAAGTTAATAAAAAATTTGAAAAACGAGAAACTAAGAAAGTTATTGTTATAGGTAATCCCAAATGGCGTGTGGGTGTATTGGGACTTGTAGCCAGCAAAATATCAGATGAATACAAAAAACCCGTTTTTGTCTGGGGTAAAGATGAAAATGATATTATAAAAGGTTCTTGTAGAAGCGATGGGTCAGTATCTCTTGTTGAGCTTATGACTGAAACTAATGAATTTTTTTTAGAATTTGGTGGACACGAATTTGCCGGTGGATTTACGGTTCATAGCGAAAAGATCCATTTTTTGGAAGAAGCCCTTTCTCTTTCTTTTAACAAAGTGAAGCGTGATAAAACAGAAAACGAGATAATTTTTGATATAAAATCTGATTTGAGTATGGTGAATATGAAAAATTGGCGTGAAATAGAAAAACTTGCTCCCTTTGGGCTAGCTAATCCCAAACCAATTTTTCTTTTTGAAAACGTGAATATAGAGAATATTAAAAAATTTGGCAAGAACGGGTCAGGGGAACATTTAGAAATTACTTTTTCAGATATAAGTAAAAATAAAGTTAAAGCAATTTCTTTTTTCTCTAGCAGTGAATCTTTTAAAGTTCCATTATCAGAAAACATAAAAGTAAATCTTCTCGCAACTTTTGATTTATCCAGATTCAAAGGTAGAGAAGAGCTAAGACTTAGAATAATTGATATAATATAATATAATAATGAAAAAAGATAAAATCATAATTTATACCGATGGAGCAGCAAGAGGAAATCCTGGGAAAGCTGGATGGGCCGGGATTTTTATTATAGGAAAAAATATTGTTGAAATTGGCGGAGCATCTAAACATGCAACGAATAATCAAATGGAACTTACTGCACCGATAGAAGCGTTAAAATACTTAAGCAAAATCCCACATGTCCGACATGTGGAAAATATAGAAATTTTTTCTGACTCAAAGTATGTGATTTTAGGAATCACAGAATGGATATTTAATTGGCAGAAAAATAATTGGAGAAATGCCGCAAAAAAGCCGGTTTTAAATAAAGAACTTTGGGAAGAACTTTATAAACTTTCAGAACATTTAAAAATCAAATGGATTTATGTAGAAGGACACAATGGGGATAAATATAATGACCGCGCGGATGAAATAGCTACAAATTTTGCAGACGACCTCAAAATAGAACTTAAAAACAAAAAATAAATTGCATGCAGGATAGAGTTTTTTATACAACCTGTTTTGGTTTTATAATTGGAGTGCTTTTGCGTTCTTTTATTTTTATAAATTTATATTTTACTCTTTTGTTTCTAGTAATTTCTTTCGCATTTATTATATTTTTTATTTTTATTTCAAAAAATAAGTGGGGTATTATAGTTTCCGTTTTTATTTTAGTGTTTTTCATTGGAATTTTTCGTTTTTACATGGTTGATGTTTCCGCGCCTAGTGTTTTTGAATCTCATGTTGGTGAAAAAGTTTCTTTATCTGGGAAAATTATAGATGAGCCAAATATTGCGGAAAATAATCAGAAATTAACCGTGGAAATACAAGATGGAAAAAATAAAACAGAAATTTTAATGTCAGCAAATTTAAGTGAAGATTATAAATATGGAGACAATATAAATTTCGAAGGTATTTTAAAAAAGCCGGAAAATTTTATAACAGACCAAGGCAAGGAATTTGATTATATAAATTATTTACGAAAAGATGGAATTTTTTATATAATAAATTACCCAAAAATCGAAGTAATATCGCATGGAAATGGGAATTTTATAAAAAGTGCGTTATTTTACGCTAAAGAAATTTTTTTAAATAAAATAAATTTAGCAATTAGGGAACCGGAATCATTACTTATGAGTGGTCTTATTTTAGGCGAAAAATCATCCTTTGATGAATCTCTAAGACAAAGTTTTGTGGATACAGGCACGATACATATCGTTGCGCTTTCCGGATACAATGTGACAATCGTTGCTGAATGGATTATGAAATTTTTTTCTTCTTTTCCTAAAAATATAGGAATTGGTGCCGGCATATTTGCCATCTTGCTTTTTGTTTTAATGACTGGCGGGTCTTCAACAGCAGTGCGAGCGGGGATAATGGCAAGTCTAGCCTTATTTGCCCGTCTAATAGGCAGAAATTATGATGTCACGCGGGCACTAATACTCGCCGGTGTAGTTATGGTTTTAATAAACCCTTTTGTTCTCGTTTTTGATGTTTCCTTTCAACTTTCTTTTATAGCTACCGTGGCAGTTATCTTTTTTTCGCCTAAAATTGAAAAATATTTTTTATGGGTTACGCCCCGTTTGGGATTGCGAGATATCGTATCAGTTACTTGCGCGGCTTATATTTTTGTTATGCCTTTTATTCTTTATAAGATGGGTAATCTTTCTTTAGTAGCGTTGCCCGCAAATGTATTAATTCTGCCTTTCATTCCGCCTACCATGATTTTAGGTTTTTTGACTGGTTTTGCTGGAGTTATTTGGTATGTTCCGGCAATTATATTGGGGTACATCTCATATTTTTTTCTTCACTATGAGCTTGCTGTCATAAGTTTTTTCTCCAACATACCATTTGCCGCATTAACTATACCTAATTTCCCGTTTATTTTTACACTGCTAATCTATCTCTATTTTATTTACAGACTTTTTGGGAAAAGCATAAAAAAATTTTTCTCAGAAACTCAAGAATAATGTTTTTAAGGGGTTTCGAGCGCGACGGCGCGAGAATTTCAGGATTTTTTAAGCTTCAAAAAATCCGTACCGGCAAAAATATTATTCTTGAGTTTCTACTAAATCTTCTTGAAATTTTCTTCAATAGTTTCCCAATTTAAATTTTCAAAAAAAGCTTCAATATATTTTTTCTTATCTGCTGGAACATAGTCAAAGAGATAAGCGTGCTCCCACATATCCAGAGCAAGTATGAGTGTGCAGTCTTGAAGTTGACCAAGGTGTTGCTCATCAACCCAGGCATTCAATAATCTGTTTTCTTTTCTGTCAAAATAAAGCATTGCCCAACCGATACCCCTGGTTGTCGCAATCGCTTTGAATAATCCAAGCCATTTTTCGAATGACCCCCATTCTGCCGTGATTGATTTTTTTAGTTTGCTATTTTCCGATAAAATGCTTGCGTTACCTGACAACGAATCGAAATAAACTTCATGATTTCGCATTCCATTATATTCAAAACCAAATCTCTTTTGTAAACCGCTTAAAACTCCCATATTGTTTTCCGGGTCGCCGGATAATTCTTCTATTTTGGAAAGTACAAGATTAGCTTGGTTTACATAACCAGTATAGAGCTTTAAATGCTCCTCTATGTTTTTAGTTGAAATACCTTTTAGTGCAGAGATATTAAAAGTTTTTTGTGTAAATGTTTGCATGTTAATATTATAGCATGTTTGAAAATTGCAAAAAATACTTGTTGTTTTTCCTTATTTTTTTGCTTCTGCTGGCAAATATTTTTATTTTTTATCTTGATTGGCAAAGTTCTCATAGAGACCTTACTTTTGCAATGCTGGATGTTGGACAAGGAGATGCTCTTTTTATTGAATCTCCAACTGGCACGCAAATATTAATTGACGGAGGTCCTCCAAGAAAAATTTTAAATCAACTTTCTCGCGTAATGTCTCCTTTTGATAGAAGCATAGATGCTATTTTTATCACCAATCCGGACCAGGACCATATTGCGGGATTTTTGGATGTTTTAAAAATTTACAAAGTAGATAAAATATTTGAGCCGGGAACTCTGACTGATTCTAAAATATATCAAAACTTAAAAAATGAAATAAATAAAAATAATATTCCTGACATTTTGGCAAAAAAGGGAATGAAGTTAAACATAGGTGGTGGAGCAGTTATTGATATTTTATTTCCAGACCGCGATGTATCGTCTTGGACGACAAATGACGGGTCAATTGTAGCTAGACTTTCCTATGGCAGTACCTCTGTTATGCTTACTGGCGATAGCACAACCAAAACAGAAAATATAATTCTTAAAGAAAATTCAGAAACGCGATTACGCAGTACTATTTTAAAAGTAGGACACCATGGTTCACGGACCTCTACTTCTCCGGAGTTTGTAAAAGCCGTTTCCCCCAGATACGCGCTTATTTCAGACGGTAAGGATAATAAATATGGTCATCCCCATAAGGAAACTCTGGACACACTTTCTCTGTTTGGCGTAGAGATTTTTCGGACTGATTTACTGGGAGCAATAATTATAAAATGTGCTAGAATAAAAGTATGCGAGATAAACTAATAGAAAAATTAATAAAAGGGGAAGAAAAAAGACAAGCAGAAGGTTTGGAGCTTATCCCATCGGAAAATTATGTTTCCGAAGATGTTTTAAAGGCAAATGGTTCCGTATTTACCAATAAATATTCTGAAGGATATCCAGGTCGCCGTTATTATGGTGGACAGGATTTTACAGACCAGGTAGAACGTCTGGCAATAGAACGCGTATGCAAATTATTTAATTGCAAATTTGCCAATGTTCAGCCGCATTCCGGCGCTCCGGCAAATCTGGCTGTTTATGCCGCGCTTTTAACTCCCGGAGACACGGTTCTAGGAATGGATCTTTCGCACGGAGGACATTTAACTCACGGACATCCAATGACTCTGCCTGCCAAAATTTACAAATTTGTCACATATAAAATGAAAAACCCGGATACGGGAGAAATAGATTATGAAGACATGCGACGCGTGGCGCTTGAAACAAAACCGAAACTCATTATTGCCGGGTTCTCCGCCTATCCAAGAACATTAAATTATAAAAAATTCGTAGAGATTGCTCGTGAAGTTGGCGCCATTACTATGGCAGACATGGCTCATATTGCCGGACTAATCGCTGCTGGAGCGCTTCGCAACCCTTTTGATGACGGTTTTGATATTATTACTTCCACTACTCACAAAACTCTTCGTGGCCCGCGCGGTGGCATAATTCTCACTCGCGAGAATGAAGAAATTGCGAAGAAAATTGATAAAGCCATTTTCCCTGGCATACAAGGCGGTCCGCACATGCATACCATAGCCGCGAAAGCTGTTGCTTTTGGAGAAGCGATGACACCGTCATTTAAAAAATATGCCAAACAAGTTCTAAAAAATGCCAAAGCGATGGAAGAAGTTTTCCGTAAAAATAAAATTAGAATGATCGGCGGTGGTACCGATAATCATCTTATTTTAGCCGATGTTTTTGGGTCTTTAGGCGTGACTGGTAAAGAAGCGCAGACTGTGCTTGATGAAGTGGGTATTACGCTCAATATGAATGCCATTGCCGGGGATACCAGAAAGCCTCTTGACCCGTCAGGAATCAGATTTGGCACTCCGGCCATAACAACACGCGGATTTAGAGAAAAAGAATGCAAGTATGTTGCCGAACTTATGATAAAAGTTTTGAAAAACAAGGACGACAAAAAATTAAAAGAATATATTCACAAAGAAATAAAAAAATTAGCAAAAAAATTTCCAATACCAAAAAAGTTTGTATAAAAATTTTGAAAATATGAAAAAATATAAAGGCAAACTAATAGTTATAGACGGTACGGATGGTAGCGGAAAGGCGACGCAAGTTGAACTTTTGGCAAAAAGATTGAAGAGCGAAGGCAAAACAGTAAAAATTGTCGATTTTCCTGAATATTATAAAAATTTTTTTGGGGAATTTGTAGGGCATTGTCTTAGTGAACAATATTATAAGTTTTTGGGTGTTCATCCCAAAATTGCGTCAGTATTGTATGCAGCGGACAGATGGGAATCTAAAAATGAAATAGAAAATTGGCTTAAAAAAGGATATATAATTATCGCCAATCGATATGTTAGCGCCAATCAAATACACCAGGGTGGAAAAATTAAAAACGCAAAAAAAAGAAATAGTTTCATAAAATGGCTTGATGAAATGGAATATGAAGTTTTTAAGATTCCTCGTCCCAACATTACTTTATACCTGAGTTTGCCCATAGAAATAGTTCTTAGACTTTTAAAAGACCGTGATAGTAGTAAAATGAAAAGAGCTTATTTGAAAAAGAAAAAAGACGTTCACGAGAAAGATGTGAATTTTTTGATAAATTCCCGCAAGAGCGCCTTGAAACTGGTTAAAGAAATTCCGAATTTTATTAAAATAGAATGTTCTCAAAAAGGCGAGATTTTATCTCGTCAGAAAGTTCACGAAATGATTTATGAAAAAGTTAAAAAAGTTATACTTGCCCGTCCGTAGCTTTTAGCGAAGGAGGGAAATAAATTATGAAAATTAAAGTTAAAAAATTAAATAAAGATGCTAAATTACCGACACACGGACATCCAGGTGACGCTGGAATGGATTTTTATGCTATTGAAGATGTGTTTTTTCCAGCTTCGGGACAGGCGCAAGTGCATACGGGAGTAGCCATAGAGATTCCCGAAGGATATGTTGGTCTTATTTGGGATAAATCAAGTGTTTCTTTTGGGCATGGTTTAAAAATTATGGGTGGGGTGATAGATTCCAGCTATCGTGGAGAAATAATAATGAGTCTTAGGAATTTATCCGACAAGGATTTTACTTTACAGAAAGGTCATAAGATTGCTCAAATGGTAATTCAAAAATTTGAGCATTGTGATATTGTAGAGGTTGGGGAACTTTCGGAAACCGTACGAGGGCACGGACGGGAAGGGAGCACGGGGCATAAATAATTAGTTTATGCTCTGGTAAAGAATTTTTGAGCCTTCGCCCTCGGAGTCATAAGGACAGGGAACCCACGACTCTTAAAATTCTTTACCAGAGCATCACACACAGTATGTATATGCAAGAAAAAATAGAAAACTTAATAAAAAATACCCTTAAAAGTCTTAATATAGAGGCAAAGAGTATTTTACTTGAACATCCAGCAGATTTGAAGATGGGAGATTATTCCACAAATATTGCTTTCATAAGTTATCGTGCATTAGCCGTTGCTACTGACTCTCACGTACCAGGGGGAAAACATAATGGAATAATTTGGGCTCAAAAAGCGGGAAGTCCATATGAGCTCGCAGAAAAAATTGTTAAGAAATTAAATAAAAAATTGCCTCTGGAAATTTTAAAAATTGAAGTTGCGGGTGCTGGCTTTATAAATTTTTATTTGACACAAGATTTTTTTGTTAATTCCATAAAAGAAATTCTAGAAAATAAAAATTTTGGACAGAATAACCTTCTTACGGGGAAAAAAATAATGGTGGAATATACGGACCCGAATCCTTTCAAGCCTTTTCATATCGGACACTTGATGAGCAACACCATAGGGGAATCTATCTCCCGAATTATTGAATTTTCCGGAGCAAAAATTATTCGCGCCAATTACCAAGGTGATGTAGGTCCTCATGTTGCTAAGGCTATTTATGAAATAATAAAAAAAGGACTTCCCGATAAATCAAAATCCGTATCAGAATCCGCTTTATATATAGGAGAATGCTACGCAAAAGGCAGCGATGAATACGATAATAATACTGACGCCAAAAAAGAAATAGATTTAATAAATAAAAAAGTTTATGACAGAAGCGATAAAAGTATAAATGATATTTATGACTGGGGAAAAAGAGTAACGCTTGACGCTTTTGAAGAAATTTATAAAATACTCGGCACAAGTTTTAATTATTATTTTTTTGAAAGCGTTATGGCGCCGATAGGGCAAAAACTTGTAAATGAAAATTCGGGTAAAATTTTTGAAAAAGGTGATGAAGGAGCTGTCATATTTCATGCCGAAAAGCATGACTCGAAACTTCATACTAGAGTTTTTATCACTTCACAGGGTTTGCCTACCTATGAAACAAAAGAGCTAGGTCTTACCAAAACAAAGTTTGAGAAAGAAAGTCTGGATATGTCAGTGGTAATAACAGCTCATGAACAGGAAGAATATATGAAAGTAGTTAGTAAAGCGCTTGAGATGATTAATCCTGAAATTGCGTCTAAAATGAAGCATATTGTTCACGGCATGATGCGTTTGGCAACAGGAAAAATGTCTTCTCGAAAAGGCAATGTTATTACCGGAGAATCTTTGATTTTAGAATCTTGCGCGGAAATTTTAGAAAAAATAAAAGATAGAAATTTTACCGATGAAGAAAAAACACAAATCAGCAAAGATGTCGGGGTTTCTGCTTTAAAATATTCGATTTTGAAACAAAATATCGGCGGAAATATTATTTATGATTTTGAAAAATCTATTTCTTTTGAAGGAGATTCTGGACCGTATTTGCAGTATTCATATGCCAGAGCCAATTCTATTTTGGAAAAAGCTAAAGTTGAAAATATATTGCCGGGTTTTCTATTAAATGACAAAAAATCTGATTCTCTGACTAAAGATATAGAAAAATTATTATATAGATTTCCCGAAGTTGTATTTAGGTCATCTAAAGAATTTGAACCGCATTATATTGCCAATTATTTGGTAGATATTGCCCGTGCCTACAACAATTATTACGGCAATACAAAAATTATAGATAAAGATGACGCTATGTCGCCTTATAAAGTGGCTCTCACTTTAGCTTTTTCTTTTGTTATGAAAAATGGGTTATATCTGCTCGGCATAAAAGCTCCGGAAAGAATGTAATTCTTATTTTTTAAATGACAAGCAAAACACCAAAATTTGATGCCGCCATAAGTGAAACTTTAAAATCGCTTATTCCTCATACGCGAACGTGTAAATGGAAAGGTATGCATTCTTACTGCGAAAACGAATTTAATATTGAAGAAGGGGATATTAAATTTCTAAAAATGTTTTCTATGCCTCCGCCAAATTTTTGTCCAACTTGTAGAAGAATGCGACGATTTGTGCATATGAATTTTTCACGACTTTTTAAGCGTGAATGTGATGCTCCCAGCCATAAAGAAAAAATGATCTCAATTTTTCCGGAAGAATGTCCGTTTCCTGTATATGATTATCAATATTTTATTGGTGATGAATTTAATGCTTTTTCATTTGGGGTTAAATATGAAGAGGATGATAACCCGATAAAAATTTTATCATCTATTCGTAAAAAATTTCCAATGCCATCGTTTTTAAATCGTGACCCATCTTCCATAAATAGCGAATATTCAAACGGCGGGCGTGATTTAAAGAATGGTTATTATGTTATGGCTTGTTATCACGTTGAAGATGCTTGGTATTCCAGTATGATTCAAAAAAGTCGTAATGTTATGGATTCCTTATATATTTGGGATTCGGAATTCATATATGAGTGTTTTTCTTCAGATCATTTGTATAAATCTTCTTTTATTTATTTTTCCAGCAATTGTATCGATAGTATATTTCTTTTTGATTGTCGTAATTGTCAAAATTGTTTCGGATGTGTAAATCTACGAAATAATAGGTATTGTGTTTATAATAAACAACTATCAAAAGAAGAGTATGAATCATTTATCAACTCAGTTTTTCCTCTCTCTAAAGAGGCTCTTAATAGTTATGAAAAAAAATTCTGGGATTTGGTTAAAACTTTGCCGGCAAACGGTCCCAGAAACATTGCGACTAGCAACGTTTCCGGGGTTAATATAACTAATTCCAAAAATTTATATGATGTTATTGATGCGGATAATTCCGAAAATATCAGACATGCAGATGGTGCTCTTTCCCATAGAGATTCGATGGATTTTCTTTTTTCAGGTGGTAATTCGAGTTTGTTATATATGACTACTAATATCGGTTCACAATCCAGTCGGGTAAAATTTTCTCTATCCTCGAAAGGCTGTACTGATTGTGAATTTATTTTTAATTCAAAAAATCTGAATAATTGTTTTATGTGTTTTGGACTTCAAAATAAATCATATTGTGTTTTGAATAGACAATATACGGAGGAAGAATATTTTAAAATTATTGATGATATAAAATTTAAATGTTTGGAAGAAGGAATATATGGGAATGGTCTGGGTTTGGAATTTTCAGCTCAAGCATACAATTTTTCTTTAGCGCAAATTTCTTTTCCGCTTAGTGATAAAGAAATAGTAAAACTTGGCGGTTATGTGGCAAAAGAACCGGAGACAAACGTTGGTAATATAGAAGTTATAAAATACAAAGATTTGCCAAAAACAATTCAGGAAGTGTCTAATGATATTTTAAATAAAGCAATACTTTGTGAAACGAGTAGCAGACCTTTTAGAATAACTGCTTCTGAGCTAGGATTTTATCGAAGAATGAATTTACCTCTTCCTGATATGCATCCATTATTACGTATAGAAAAAAGACTTCGTTTTGTGAAAGACGGAAAAAAATATAAAGCGGTATGTAAAAAATGTGATAAAGACATTGAAACTGTATTTAATCCGTCGGAAAATTTTCTTATTTATTGCGACAAGTGTTATCAGCAAGAAGTATCATAAGATATAGTAAAAGTTCCTTTTTTTTGCTAATATCTTATCTATGGACGATAAAAGTAATATGAAGTCAGAATCTGCTCTTCGGGAAGAAGCGATATTGAAATTCTGGAAAAAAAATAATATTTTTGAAAAATCTTTAGACCAATCAGAGGGTAAAAGGGAGTTCATTTTTTACGAAGGACCTCCAACGGCTAATGGTAAGCCGGGAATTCACCATTTGGAAGCTCGAGCTTTTAAGGACGCTATTCCAAGGTATAAAACTATGCGCGGATATCATGTCCGTCGCAAAGGCGGATGGGATACCCATGGTCTTCCGGTAGAACTTCAAGTAGAAAAAAAGCTCAATCTGGATTCAAAAATTGCTATTGAAAAATACGGTATTGCGAAATTCAATCAACAATGCAAAGAAAGCGTTTGGGAATATGTTGATATCTGGAATAAATTTACGGAACGTGTCGGTTATTTTGTGGACCAAAAAAATGCGTATGTTACTTATCACAACACTTATATTGAATCCGTTTGGAATATCTTAAAGAAAGTAAATAGCCAAAACTTGCTTTATAAAGATTATAAAGTTGTGCCATGGTGTCCGCGATGCGGTACAGTGCTATCTTCGCACGAACTTGCTCAAGGATATGAAGATATAAAAGATTTGTCGGTTTATGTGAAGTTTAAAGCTAAAATTAAGTCCGATAGTAATGTATATATTCTTGCTTGGACTACTACACCTTGGACATTGCCAGGTAATGTTGCTCTAGCTGTAGGTAAAGATATAAAATATTTATGGCTTAAGAAGGATAATGAAATATTAATAGTAGCTGAAGAAAGAAAAGATGTTGTTGGTGATGGGTATGAGATTGTAAACTCATGGTTCGGAGAACAACTTATCGGTTTAGAATACGAACCGCTTTATCCATTTCTAAAAAATAACA
>MFTY01000003.1 GCA_001785515.1 Candidatus Nomurabacteria bacterium RIFCSPHIGHO2_02_FULL_35_13
ATCTAAAAATTCATAATTAGCAAAATCAAGCTGTGAGCCGATAGTTTCTCCGAGTTCTATGTCTGATATTCCAAATTTGGAAAACTTTCCGCCAGAGGCGGATCCGCCTAAGGCGGAGAAATCGCTAAAATTAAAAGCAACTTTTTCTGCTTTCACTCCTTTTGCCATAATTATCATTTTTCGTATCAGCAAAAAAAGCTTTCTTAAATTCATTTTTTCGTCACATTTCAAGTAAAGCGTTTTCACGCCATTTTCCTTCACAATTTCATCCCTCGGCCATAGACCTACGGGCGAGGCCTTATTTTTATGGCTAACAGACACAAAAAGAATCTCTTTTTCTGTGTTCCCGCCTGCAACAGCTATGCTGTAAGCATTGCGGGCAGGTTTTGCATTATTCCCGAAAGTTATTATCATCCTTACACTATATACCTTTTTACAAAAAATTCAAAAATAATGTAACAAAAGCGAAAGTATAAAAATAGTTTCTAGAATGCCTTGCGCAGGAGTTTAGAAAATAAAAGAGGTATTCCGATTATTATTTTCTTGAAGGACGAGCAGTTCGCTGGCGGAGCTCCGCCAGATAGATTGCATTATAGAAATTGATTTTTATACTTTCGCTAAATTAAATAAAAATTATTTATGCTCGTTTATTTTAGCGGCGAGGATGAAATCATTTTCGGAAAGTCCACCGATGGAATGAGTGGAAAGTTCCAACAGAACTTTATTATAGAAAATATGAATATCAGGATGATGCCCTTCCTCTTCCGCCACATCAGCTACTCTGCCCACAAAATCTACCGCCTCGACAAAATCCTTGAATTTAAATTCTTTTGAGATTTTCAATGCCTTTTCATCAAGTATCCAGCCTGAAACCTCATCCGTGTAATCTTGCGCATCTGCCCTACTAAGCGGTTTGACTCCTCCTTTGCACGGCACACATTTTTTGTTTAATAAATCACTCATAAATATATTTTAACATAAAGCAGTAAAAAATCAGAAAATAAAGTTTTTTTGAAAACTCTTTACTCGGCGTATCTTTTTCTAGGGTACGAATTTTTCGAAGCTTGAAAAATTCTGAAGTTTTCGGCTCGTCAGCCTCAAAACCCCCTAAAAAAGATATGCCTTCGATGAGTTTTAAAAACATTGTTTTCTAATTTTTTCTAAAGCAAAAGTGTAAAAATAATTTCTAGAATGCCTTGCGCAGGAGTTTAGAAAATAAAGGAGGTATTCCGACTATTATTTTCTTGAGCGACGAGCAGTTCGCTAGCGAAGCTTCGCTAGATAGATTGCATTATAGAAATTGATTTTTAAGTTTTTGCTTTTATTATATTGTTTTTTATTTTTTAGTGTATAATCAGGAAATGAAAATTATTATCGGAGCATTGGCGGTTGTTGTAGCAGCTCTGCTTTGGAGTTTGGATGGAATTTTTTTACGTCCGCAATTGGCATCCATATCACCTACCCTGGTGGTATTTCTGGAACATAGTTTTGGATTTATAATCCTTTTGCCATTTTTGTTTATTTATAAATCGGAAATCAAAAATATCACCAAAAAGCAATGGGGAACAATTTTTTGGGTGGCATTATTCGGAGGAGCGTTGGGTACCACTTTTTTTACCAAAGCATTATTTTTAACAGGTTTTGTTGATGTCTCGGTGGTTATTCTTCTACAAAAATTCCAGCCGATTTTTGCCATTTTGTTGTCAGCAATTATTTTAAAAGAACGCTTTCCCGCTAAATTTTATATCTACGCTATCTGCGCACTGATTGGCGGATATTTTGTGACATTTAAAGACCCGAGTTCAATAAACCTTGGCAATGCCACAACTATGATGGCTATTTTTTCTTTGTTGGCTGCCTTTTCTTGGGGCTCATCCACCACTTTTGGAAAATATTCGTTGAAAAATATAAATTACGGATTACTTTCCGCTTTGCGGTTCGGTTTTACCATAATTATTATGCTGATTCCGGCCATAAAATATTTTTCAACATTACCTTCAATTGAATCCGATGTTTGGAGAACTTTAATTATTATCGTTTTCACTTCCGGAGCCGTGGCCATGTATCTTTATTACTATGGTTTGAAAAAGATTCCTGCCTCTCTTGCGACCCTATGTGAACTGGCTTGGCCATTTTCCGCTGTTATTTTTGATTATTTCTTCAATCATAATATCCTATCCGCAACTCAAATTATCGGTGCTGTTGTTTTGGTTATAGCGGTTACTTTAGCCACTCGTTTGAATAAAACAAAAATTATCAATGGAATAGTTTTGGCCGGAAATAACAACGGCGAAAGAACGGGAGCCAGAACGGCAAATTTGGATATTAGTTTGGCAAAAAACCTCCCAAAGGGACTTTATTCGTGCAAAGTTGATTTGGATGGAGTATTTTATCGGGGACTCTTGTATTATGGAATCAATTCACTGACCGAAAAAGATTGTTTGGAAATTCATATCCTGGAATTTAATGGAGATATTTATGGTAAAGAAATTACAGCTATCACAGAAAGATATCTGCGCTTTCCAAAAAAATTCAAAAGTGTAGAAAAATTAAGCGAACAGATAAAAAAAGATTTATCTCAATCATTCAACGAGTAAAAATTCTCTGATTTATTTACTTAATTTGATTCCCAATTCTTTCAATTGTTTTTCTGTGATTGGAGCCGGAGAGCCCATCATTAAATCTCTTCCCTCGCCTGTTTTTGGAAATGCTATAACTTCGCGTATATTAGGTTCATTTTGGAGAATCATTACTATGCGATCAATACCGGGAGCAAAACCGCCATGCGGAGGCGCGCCAAAAGTAAATGCCTCAAGCATATGGCCGAATTTTTTCTGTTGTTCTTCTTCAGAAATATTCAATAATTTAAAAACTTGTTTTTGTATGTCTCGTTCATGAATACGTATGCTTCCAGAAGAAAGTTCATAGCTGTTTAATACCAAATCATAAGCATTTGCCCGTATGGAGAATAAATCTTCCCCTTTCATAAATTTCTTTTTGTCTTCTTCTTTTATCGAACAAAATGGATGATGTACCGCTTGTAATTCTCTTTCATCTGTCTTTTCAAACATAGGGAAATCAAGTATCCATACAAATGCAAGCTCATTTGGATTATTTTTATCTACACGCAAATCTGGTTTATCTGAACCATATTTTTCCATTGATTGCGCATAAGACATTCTTGGGAAAGGAATTTGGGTAATTTTTTTCTCCGGATAAACATTTTTTACAAGCTCTATAAACATAGTTTCGGTGTATTCCAAAACTTCTTCCTGCGTCACAAAAGACATTTCATAATCTAACTGTGTAAATTCCGGCTGTCTGTCCCCTCTTGTGTCTTCATCGCGCATACAGCGGGCAATTTGAAAATATTTCTCAAAACCAGCAACCATACAAAGCTGTTTAAATTGCTGAGGAGATTGCGGAAGTACGTAAAATTGTCCGTTGAAAAGTCTTGATGGAACAACATATTCCCGTGAGCCCTCTGGCGTGCCTTTCATAAGTATTGGCGTTTCAATTTCAATAAAATCGTTATTGTGCATATACTTTCGAAAGAAAGTAACTATTTTATCCCGCATACGAATATTTTTTTGCATTCTTTCTGTACGTAGATCAAGATATTTATATTTCATTCTAAGATCCTCGTTGACTTCTATAGAACTCTCATTTATCTGAAAAGGTGCAGTTTCTGCTGTATTTAAAATTTCAATATTTGTAACTTCAAGTTCCACATCACCGTTCAGTGTATCTTGTTTTACATTTTTATCCGGACGCTTGTTGACTATGCCTGTAATTTTTAAAACCCACTCTGGGCGGATTTCTTTGGCTTTTTCAATCACATCTGCACGACTCGGTAAAGCCACGCACTGCACGAGACCGGTCATATCGCGCATATCAAAAAACACCATTTTCCCCTGGTCGCGCCTGATATTCACCCATCCGGCAATAATTATTTCTTTCCCGACATTATCTTTCAAATCTTTTATATAAACTCTGTTTTTCATAACTAAAAGTATTTTAGCATAAAAAAATAAAAAAGGCAGTGAACAAAAGTCACTGCCTATGATGAAATCACCTCCTTTCATTGTAAATCATTTCGTCAACTACAGATTTGCAAAAAAGCTACTTCTTTCTTTTTTGCCTTTGTTCTTCTTTGATTTACTTTTGATTGAACACTGGGGGCCATAATGAGCCCACCCCTTTGCGAATTTGTGAAGTTCAAATGGTTTTGAACCCGGTGAGTTTCGGCATCCGCAAGGAAGTTGAATAATATGCGGAGGAACTGTCAGATGTTCTCTCGCTGGAGATTTTTGAATGGTTTTTTCAAACCATTCTTCGAAATTAATTTTTTGCTGTTGTATACTTCCCTTCCTTTCTTTTTTTGTGAGGAACTATCCACACCTCAATAATTATTTATTTGAGGCTGGTGCATTTGTTTTTATATTAAAATAAATTAATTTTACACAAAAACAAATAGCTCCTTTTTAAAAAAGAAGAAATTCCAGAGACTATTAATTTTTGTATTTTTTAAACCTTTCATAATTGATGAATTTAATTATAGCATAAAAATAAAAGAAGAGATATATCAAAAAAAAGGCAGTGAATAAACACTGCCTTTTACGATGGGCCAAATCGTTTTTTGTCGGCCCTTACTACCACCAGTCTACGTCCCAGCCCATCGGACATCACCTCCTTTCCGATAATTTCTTACAGACTAGAAGCCATTCGGAACGCCTTATCACCAGTTACTACAACTCATGGTATCATCTCCTTTCGGATTGTACTTTACTAATAAATAACTTTCTTCAGGGGATAAATGTTTTCCACAAAGCAAAACGATACAATCTTCTTCTTTTTCTTTCCCCGTCTGGTGAACAATAGAAACGAGTTGACCTTTTGGTATCTTCAAAAAAACAGGGTCACATTGACCCCATTCATTGGAGTGGGTCTCACCAATCTGTATGTACAGATCAACTTTCGGTATATGACCGCCAGTGCTCATAGAGTTATTCCAGATCGGCTGAATGCCGATTTTCCTGTCCTTTAGCAGGGATCTTTAAACTGGTTTTAAAAGAACAAAAAACCAGCGCTGTTTGCGCTGTTTAGTAGGTTCTTTGTTTAAAATAGATATATTAAAAGAAATCAACAGAAAAGCGCAAAAGCTAGGGTTTTTGCGCTCCACCAGAATTTGTTTAATTTATTGATTCTTTGTCCCCTATTCATCTTTTCGTTTTTATTCAATATCAGCATACTAGTATGATAGTATCATATAAAAATAAAAGCAAGAGTAAAATTTGCTTATCTGTGGATAACTTTATTGAGCAATTTTTATTGAGTAATTTTTACCTTAAAGATTTTAGGGTTCGTCTAAATCCTCCTTCTTTTTTCCTCATTTCACGAGACCCACGAGTAACAGTAGCTACTCCGAGATGTAAATCTTCAGCAATAGACTGATGATACTCCCCTTTTGCTAGACGTTTGACTATCTGCCATCTTACACCAATATTTTCAAATTCCCTCGGCGTTAATATATCTTTAATAAAATCTCCTAAAAGTTCTCTGTCTTTTGCAATTTTATGAATTACTTCAATAACTTCTTTTTTATATTGTTCAGAATTATTTTTCATAAACTTTTACTCCCACCTTCTCTCTTACTACCTCCATTTTTTTTGACGCTATAATTTTTGCTTTTTCACCTCCTTCTTTTAAAATTTTCAGAGCTTTCGGAATATCTTTTGCAAATTCTTTTCGTTTTTCTCGCATTGGCGCAATAAATTTTTCTATGTCTTCAATCAGCATTTCTTTTAACTCTTTATATTTTCCTGCCTTACTTTCGTAAATGGGTAAGAGTTCTGAAGCGGGACGAAATAAATTATGAATAGCATATACATTTTTCGGTATTCCCTCGCCCGAATCAGTGACTATATTCATTACACATCTTTTTATTTCTTCATATTCGGCAAAAAGCGGAATATGATTATTGTAACTCTTGGACATTTTCTTTCCGTCAATTCCTGGCACAACCGCCATATCTTTCATTATCATTGGTTCCGGCAACTTGAAAGTCTCGCCAAAAATGCGATTGAATTTTTCTGCCGTATCGCGCGCTATTTCCACATGTTGTTTTTGGTCGGCTCCTATGGGCACTATGTCCGGACCATAAAGCAATATGTCGGCAGCCATAAGCATTGGGTAATTGAAAGTCCCAACACATATTTCTTTATTTTTAGCTTCGGCATCTTTAAA
Source organism: Candidatus Nomurabacteria bacterium RIFCSPHIGHO2_02_FULL_35_13 (assembly GCA_001785515.1). GTDB lineage: Bacteria > Patescibacteriota > Minisyncoccia > Phycocordibacterales > UBA9973 > UBA9973. The sequence continues at coordinate 6,247 of MFTY01000003.1, forward strand.
AGCATGCGCGTGCATAAGGTATGGCATTGTAGTCAAAGTGTCAAAAATCCAAGCAAGCTCAGTATGTTCACTGATGTCTGACTGTTTGAATATTGTTAATTTTTTCGGGTCCAGACCGATAGCCAAATAATCAAGTAAAACCCCAACAATATTTTTTTCCATTTCGTCTTTATTTTGGATAAAATTCAACGCATGATAATCAGCTATAAAAACATAGCCTTCATAGTCTTTTTGTAAATCCACAAACTGCTTCATGGCGCCAAAATAATTGCCGATATGCGGGGCTCCTGTTGGTTTTACGCCTGATAATAGGATCTTTTTTGACATGTTTATATATTATCATATTTCAATAATTCAGCACAGGTATTTGTCCCCATTTTAATAACATATTGCGCATTTTATGGCTTTGACTATTTTTTTACTATGCTAAAATGTCCTTAATGATAAAAGCAAAAACAATCAATGTGCGTGTTCCTCCTCAGAGTATTCCATCGGAACAAGCAGTGCTTGGGTCTATAATGTTGCGCAAAGACGCTATACATGAAGTAGAAGACGTCTTAACTCCGGATTCTTTTTATGTTGAAAAAAATAAAATAATCTTCAGGGCAATGCTTGACCTGTCTTTAAAGAATGAACCGATAGACATGCTCTCGCTTTCTACAAAATTAAGCGAACAAAAAGTTCTCGAAAGAGTCGGAGGAAACCAATATTTGGCGGAAATAGTAAGCGTCGTTCCTTCTTCCACAAATGTCAAACATTATGCTGAAATTGTTCAAAAGAAATATGTTTTGAGAAGTTTAATAGAAGCGGCAGATTATGTTTCTGAACTTGGTTTTGAAGAAGGCGATGACCATATGGATGACATATTGGATATGGCAGAAAAGAAAATTTTCAGCGTAATATCATCTCCTAAAAATCAAAAATTTATAAATTTAAAAGATGCTTTACCTGAAGCGTGGGAACGTCTTGAAAAATTACATGAACATAAAGGTATGCTCCGAGGATTGCCGACTGGCTTTCGAGATTTGGATACTACGCTCTCAGGCTTGCAAAAATCCGACCTTGTTATTCTCGCCGCAAGACCTTCCATGGGTAAAACCACGCTTGCGCTTGATATTGCACGTATGACTTCAATTACTCATGATAAATCTGTTTTAATATTTTCTCTTGAAATGTCTTCTCAGCAATTGGTGGATAGAATGTTATCGGCTCAATCACGTGTGAATGCGTGGAATTTGCGCACCGGACATTTATCATCTGACCGAGATTTTTCTCAACTTCGGGATTCTTTGGACAAACTTGCAAAAGCTAAAATTTATATTGACGACCAGCCAGGCAATTCTATCGTTCGAATGAAAGCTCTCTCTCGTAGACTAAAAATAGAAAAAGGGCTTGACTTAATAGTTGTTGATTACTTGCAACTTATGACCACTTCTAAAAATTATGATTCAATGGTTAATCAGGTGACAGAAATTTCAAGGTCATTAAAAAGTTTGGCTAAAGAACTTGATGTGCCGGTGTTGGCCCTTTCCCAGCTTTCTCGCGCTGTAGAATCCCGCGGAGGCAAACCAAGATTATCAGACCTTCGTGATTCGGGGTCCATAGAACAAGACGCAGATGTGGTAATGTTTATTCACAGAGAAGACAAAGGCAAAGAAGAATCCGAAAAAACAAATATTGCGGAAATCTTAATTGAAAAACACCGCAATGGTCCGACTGGAAAAATTGAACTTTATTTCGATGAAAAAACCACTACTTTCATAAATCTTGAGAAAAGCAATCTTAGCGAGTTTTCTGCGTCAAAAATAAGTGAAGATTTGGAAGGATTTTAATTAAAAACTCCCCATAAAGAATTTTAAGAGTCATGGGTCCCCTGTCCTATGTCTCCGAGGGCGAAGGCTCAGAAATTCTTTATAAGAAGTTTTTTGATATAATACAAATATATGGACATTATAGAAAAATTAAGTGAAATTTTTAAAGAGTTTCCGGGTATTGGAGAAAGACAAGCAAGACGCTTCGTTTATTTTTTGATGTCAAGGAATTCAGACTATGCGGAAAATTTTTCTACACTAGTCAAAGAATTAAAAAAAGACACGACACAATGTTCCGAATGTTTTAAATTTTTTATATCCAATTCAAAAAAAGAAAAGAAATGTGAAATTTGTGCAGACCAAAGCATTGACTCTTCTACTTTGATGGTTATTGAAAAAGATTCCGATTTGGAAAGCATAAATAAAAGCAGAGTTTATAATGGAAAATATTTTATATTGGGCGGACTTGTGCCAATTGTTGAAAAAAATACAAACAGAGTGGTAAGAATTAATGAATTAATAAAAAAAGTGAAAAGTGAAAAAAACCTCAAAGAAATAGTTTTAGCTTTTTCTTCCAATCCACAAGGTAATCACACTGATTTTTATGTACGCAACCAGTTAAAAAGCACAATAGAACCTCTTGATATTAAAATATCTTCCTTAGGTAAAGGCCTTTCCACCGGCACCGAACTTGAGTACTCGGACAACGACACTCTAAAAAACGCTCTAAAAAATAGACAGTAAGTGGTATAATATAATTATGATAAAAAATATAGTTTGGGGAATTGTTGTTGTAATCTTAGGAATATTAGCCCTTTCGTTTAATAAGAAAGTGCCAGAAGTAATAACTACACAGACTTCTCCTAAAATAATTTCTCAATCAATAGAAGAACAATGTAAAAATTCAAATGGTAAATTGACTAGAGGTGGACTTAACGACTATGTAATTTGTATACATACATATTCTGATGCTAAAAAAAGCTGTACATCATCAAACCAATGTCAATCATCTTATTGTGTAGCTATAGAAAATAATTTAAATACCGGTACATGTAAGGTGGATGATGGTCCTTGGGGATGCGATCAGACTATTGAGGATGCACGGACGGGTAAAGAAATAGAATGCGTTGATTAAAAATATGCATCAAATGCATTTATACTCAAATTCTGCTATCGCTAAGTTTGAGTACTATAAGATTTTGCTAATTTGAATGTCTTTATGCAATTTTTGAGCTTAATACTTTTAACATAATCTAAAAAATCTTTCGGTAGTGGAGACGGCCCAACCCAGACACTTTTTTGAATCATATCATAACTAAATTTCCGCAAATGGAAACGAAACCATTCCCTTTCCGCTTTTTTAACTTCCGGAATATCAAACATCACAATTAAATTTTTAGGTAAATCTTTTTTAAATGGTGAATCAAATGTTAAAAATCTAACTTTTTTATTTTCAACGTATTTTCTTCCGCTTGGTAATAGAAAAATACAACTATTTTCTTTTGAGATATAGCCATTTTTATTTAGTCGGCAAAGTGTGTTATTTATGGATTGTTTTTTGTATGAAAAAATAGCTGGTAAACCAAAAATACTAACCGGCATACCTTTGTATTTATATTTGGGCTCAAGTAAGAATTTTAAAATTTTGTCCTCAATACTTAAGTTCCGCGATAGCATAGTTTGAGTATAACATATTTAAAATGTTAAAAAATAGACAATAAAAAAAGGCCACCGATATTCTGGTGGCCAATTGCTGGTGATCCCGTGGGATGGAGATTCGCAAGATAAAAAACGATCTATTGAATTAACCTCCACCTCCTTTAAGGAGGTACTTAGGGTTAGCACTATGGATAAAGCTGACGTTGTAAATTCAGTTTGACGTCATTCCTTTGGGTTCCCCTGTATTGTAAGTTTTAGCTCGGGCTCCCTCCTTAACTATAGTGTGCCAGTATCATTACTTCCCGGCAGCCCATAAAAAGTGTTGCTACTGGGTCACCAACTTGGAGGTACATTTCATAAATCCTCCATGCTAGTTTCACTACTGCCACTATGAGTTGATCTCAAAGAACAGTAGCTTATATAAAATACTAACACTTTTGATATTTAAATCAATAAAAAAACTTCTGAATGTATCAGAAGTTTTTTTATTTTATATTAAGAATTTTTACTTTAAAGAATGGTTGACGATGACCGTTTCGGCGAAGATAACGAGATTTCTGCTTATATTTCATAATGAGAATCTTTCGAGCTCGGCCAATTTCTACAATTTCAGCGTTCACTTTCGCGCCAGTTATGTAAGGAGTGCCTATGGTTGTATCTTTCCCGTCATCAACTAAGAGAACTTTATCAAAAGAAACTTTGTCGCCTTTTTTATACTCCCCTTTCATTTTTTCAATAGAAAGCAAGCTGTCTTTAGAGATTTTGTATTGTTTTCCACCTGTTTGTATAACTGCGAATTCCATAAGACTCATATTATATTAAATTTGAAAAAAACGCAAATCTTGCTATAATGGCATTATGCAAACAAAGATTATTGAAAGATATTTTTTCTTTATTTTATTATTCA
>MFTY01000004.1:0-2630 GCA_001785515.1 Candidatus Nomurabacteria bacterium RIFCSPHIGHO2_02_FULL_35_13
GAAATGATATCAAGATTAACCGAGAGAATTGAAAAAACCTTGCAGATAAATTTCAAGGAATTTTCAGGGACGGCAAAGACAAAAGAAGAAAAGATAGTTGTAATTATTGGTTTTCTTGCTATGCTAGAACTTGTCAGGCAGGGAATACTTCATGCTGTGCAGGAAGGCAATTTTGAAGATATTATAATTAAAAAACAAAGAACCGAGACGATGTAATATAAATTAAGAAAATTCAAAAGATTTATGAGCCTTCGCCCTCGGAGTCCGTGAGGACAGGGGACCCACGACTCTTAAAATCTTTTAATTTCCTTAATTTAAGATGAATATGAACACAGAGCAAAAAATTGAAGCAATACTTTTTTTCAAAGGAGAACCGATATCCAGAAAAAAACTTTCTGAATTTTTGAAAGTTGGGCAAATAGAAGTGAATGAAAGTTTGGAAAAATTAAAAGAAAATTTGAAAAGCAGGGGAATAGTATTGCAGGAAAAAGAAAATGAAATTGCGCTAGGCACGGCGCCGGAACTTTCCGATTTGATTGAAAAATTACAGAAAGAAGAATTAAACAAAGAACTTTCAAAAGCAAGTCTGGAAACGCTATCTATTATTCTTTATAAAACCGGAGTAAGCAGGTCTCTAATTGACTATATACGAGGAGTAAATTCCAGTTTTACATTGCGAGCGCTTTCCATTAGGGGATTGATAGAAAAAAGTATTGATACCAAAGACAGCAGACGCTATATTTACAAACCTACTTTTGAATTGCTTTCTTTTATGGGTGTGAAATCCGTGGAAGAATTGCCGGATTATGATTTAGTAAATAATTCTATTGAATCTTCCGCTCAAAATTTAGCGGAAGAACTTGAAAAAAATGGAACAGACATCTGATAACAATCGTCTTTTGTTTTTTATTTTATTTGTTCTTGCCTTGGAGGCAGTTTTATTTTATATCGGAAACAATAAATTAAACGTTGCGTTTATAAACGAACAAAGTAAATTGGCAAAAATACATAATATATTTGCGAATGCCCCAATTCAAGCAAAAGCATTTTCCATTTATGACCAGACTTTAAATAAAAAAATTTACGGAAAAAATGATGAAGAAGAAATGCCCATTGCTTCTTTGGCTAAAATTATGACTGTTGTTTCCGCTCTAAATGGCAAACGTCAAAATGATATTGTTTCAATATCTTTAAACGCGCTCAAACAGGAAACTGATTATGGATTTTTTGTTAATGAAAAATTTAAGGCCAAAGAACTTGCGAAATTTACCTTAATAGGTTCTGTCAATGACGGTGCTCATGCTCTTGGTGAAAGCGGTGATAATTTTATTCTAAAAATGAATGATAAAGCGCGAAAAATCGGCATGGAAAACGCTTTCTTTTTTAATTTTACCGGTTTAGATATTGATGATGGATTTGCGGGTGTGTATGCGTCCGCGCAAGACGTGAATGTTATGGCTATGTATGCGCTGAAAGCATATCCGGAAGTTTTTGGCGCAAGTGTTTTGCCTGAAATAAAAATAAAGTCTGAATCCGGTTTTGACCATGACATAAAAAATACCAATGATATTTTAGATAAAATTTCCGGCATTTTATTTTCTAAAACGGGGTTTACTCCTTTAGCCGGAGGCAATTTCACCATAATATATAGGAATAAATACGAGCATGATATCGCTATTACGGTCTTGGGCTCAACCTTAAAAAACAGGTTTTCCGATATGGAAAAGATAGTGAATGTGTTGTATGATTTAGATTATGGAAGCCCAAACTAAAGTCTGTCAGAATTGTAAAAAAGACTTTACAATCGAGTCAGAAGATTTTAAATTTTACGAAAAAATAAAAGTTCCTATGCCAACTTGGTGTCCAGAATGCAGGTTAGTAAGAAAAATATTATGGAGAAATGAAAGAGCGCTCTATAAAAGACAATGTAATAATTGTAAAAAAAATATTATTTCTGTTTATAATTCTGATTCTCTTTTTAACATATATTGCCACGATTGTTGGTGGAGCGATAAATGGAATCCAATGATTTTCGGTGTGGATTATGATTTTAATAAATCTCTTTTTGAACAGTTTCTATCATTATCAAAAAAAATTCCGGTGGTTAGTATGTTTACCGGCGGAAATCAAATAAATTCAGATTATTGTAATTTCACTGCTAACAATAGAAACTGCTATCTTTGTTTCGGAGGAAAAAATAATGAACAAGTATCGTATTCCAACCGTACTTCTATGTCCAAGGAATCCTTTGATTTATATAATGGCACCAATATGGAGCTTTGTTATGAAAGTGTTCAGTGTGAAAAATGCTATCGGTTATCTTTCGGCAACCAATGCGAGAATTGCAGCGATTCGATGTTTTTATATGATTGCCGGAATTGTCAAAATTGTTTCAGTTGCACTAATTTGCGTAATAAAACATATTATATTTTTAACAAACAACATAGTAAAGAAGCATATTTGAAAAAAATGAAAGAATTTAATGCGGGTAATTTCCAAAATTTGGAAAACTTAAAATTGCAATTTTTTGATGTATATAAAAAATCTATCCATAAATATGCGCACTTGATAAATTCTCCAAGTTCTACCGGAGATTATCTTTTTAACGCAAAAAATTGCAAAAATTGTTT
>MFTY01000004.1:2656-56288 GCA_001785515.1 Candidatus Nomurabacteria bacterium RIFCSPHIGHO2_02_FULL_35_13
ATTCAAAATATTCCTATTATTCTGTTTTTGGAGTAAAAGATTGTTATGACAACTATGGAATGTCCCAAGCGGAAAAAGTATATGAAACATTGGCCATAGGTTTCGAATCAAATGAAAATTCAAATTACTTTTTTAGTTATTTTATAAAAGGGAGCAACAGTATATATTATTCTGCCAGTTGTTTTTCTTCTAATAACCTCTTTGCCTGCATCGGTCTCCGCTCCAAGCAATATTGTATCCTAAACAAACAATACACTAAGGAAGAATACGAAGAACTAGTTCCTAAAATCATCAAGCATATGAATGATATGCCATATATAGACGGTAAAGGAAGAATATACAGATACGGAGAGTTCTTTCCTCCAGAATTAAGTCCATTCTGTTACAACGAAACGGTAGCACAGGAGTACTTTCCTTTAACCAAAGAAGAAGCATTAAAACAAGGTTACAGATGGAAAGATAAAGAAGAAAGAAATTATAATGTAGATATTAAAAATGAAGACATTCCTAACGATATCAAAGAAGTAGATGATTCAATAATTAACAAAGTCATAGAATGTGAACACAAAGGACAATGTAACGAACAATGCACTGAAGCCTTCAAAATCATCCCGGATGAACTTAAATTCTATCAAAGAATGAATCTACCCTTACCTAATTTATGCCCCAACTGTAGACACTATAATAGGTTAAAACAAAGGAATCCTTTAAAACTCTGGCATAGGAAATGTATGAAACCCAATTGTCTCAATGAATTTGAAACTTCCTACGCTCCCGACAGACCTGAAATTATTTATTGTGAAAAATGTTATCAGCAGGAAGTGTATTAAGGCAATAAATATGCTAAAATCTCTATATGCTTTTAAATTTGGTTAAAATATTTTTGCCGACAGTAGTAGCCTTCCTGATAGGGCTTTTTATTACTCCATTTGCGACGCATTTTTTTTATAAATATAAAATGTGGAAAAAATATTCCAGAAACGAGACCACTTTTTCAGATTTTCAAAAAATCCACAATCATGAAGAAGAACTTAAAACTCCACGGGTGGGCGGAGTAATAATTTGGGTTTCAATACTTCTTTCCACCTTAATTTTTTATTTTATATCGATTTTATTTCCTTCCGTAGTTACTGAAAAAATAAATTTCTTGAGCAAAAACCAAACTCTGATACCTCTCTTGGTTCTGCTTTTTGGTTCATTCTTGGGACTTTGGGACGATTTGATACAAATTTATGGAAAAGGAAAAATCGCTCATGATGACAAATCTTGGCGTAAATGGAAAGCATTATTGGTGGTGTTCATTTCTTTTTTAATTGGGTCTTATTTTTATTATAAATTGAGAATGACTTCGATACATATTCCATTCGGAGGCGAACTGGATTTTGGAATTTTCATTATTCCACTTTTCATAATAGTCGCATTGGCGACTTTTTCAGGGGGAGTGATAGACGGATTGGACGGACTTTCGGGCGGGGTTTTTGCTTCAATTTTCGCCGCGTATTCCGTAATCGCTTTTACCAATAATCAAATAGACATTGCCGCTTTTTCGGGCGTTGCCACCGGGGCAACATTGGCCTTTCTTTGGTTTAATATTCCTCCTGCAAGGTTTTATATGGGAGAAACGGGTATTATCGGGCTTACCATTACTTTAGCCACCTTGGCGTTTTTAACCGATTCAGTTCTGATTCTTCCCGTAGTCGCAATGCCTCTTGTTATAAGTTCCGGTTCTGTCATATTGCAGACTATTTCAAAAAAATTCAGAGACGGCAAAAAAGTATTCAGGATTGCGCCGCTTCATCATCATTTTGAAGCACTCGGTTGGCCATCTTATAAAGTTACTATGCGTTTTTGGATTCTATCTATTGCTTTTTCCATTATAGGAATAATTTTGGCTGTCATTAGCCGGTAAACAATATGAAAGAAAAAAAAATAGATAGATTTTTTTTAATAATTACTTATCTCTTGATAATTATCGGAGTGGCCATGTTTATTTCCGCCTCCTTGGGAATTCTTAATAAAAACGGAGAAACTTTTTATTCAGTGCTTTTTAGCCAATTGGTTCTCGGCCTTGGCTTCGGCTTTTTAGGTATGTTTATTGCGTTTAAAATAGATTATAAGTTCTGGCGCAATTATTCCTTTTATATTTTTTTAGGGTCTATACTACTTACCGCAGCGGTATTTATTCCTTTTTTGGGATGGAGTCATCAGGGAGCAGAGAGATGGATTCAGCTTGGTTCCTTAAAATTTCAACCGGTGGAAATATTAAAGTTCGGGTTTGTGATTTATTTTGCCGCCTGGCTTTCCTGGGCAAAAAACAGAGTTCAAGATTTTAAATTCGGCATTCTTCCTCTTTTTGTGTTGCTTGCAATTATTGCCCTAATTTTATTCAATCAACCTGATACCAAAAGTTTTATTCTGATAGCGGTGACCGGAATTTGCATGCTTTTTATTTCCGGAGCGTCAATGAAATATATTTCATTATTAGGCATAGGGTCTTTAATTGTCCTCGGGTCTCTTATATTTGTTACTCCTTATCTACAAGAAAGAATAAAAACTTTTATTGACCCATCACAGGACCCTCAAGGGGCTTCTTATCAAATACAACAGTCGCTTATTGCCATCGGTTCAGGCGGAACTTTTGGCAGGGGGTATGGTCAAAGCATTCAAAAGTTCGGTTTTTTGCCGGAACCGCAAGGGGATTCTATTTTTGCTGTTGCAGGAGAAGAACTGGGTTTTGTGGGGAGTGTTGCTATAATAATACTTTACCTGCTTTTTCTTCTGCGCGGGCTTCGCATTGCCAATAATTCTCCAGATTTATTCAGTAGACTTTTAGTTTCCGGAATTGTTATACTGATAGTAACACAGTCGTTTATGAATATTGCTTCTATTACCGGAGTCTTTCCATTAACAGGCGTGCCATTGGTTTTTATGAGTCATGGAGGAACTTCGCTTATGGTGTATCTTATGGCATTAGGCATAGTGTTTCAAATATCAAAATATCAGAATAAAAATAGTTAATTTAAATTTATGAAAATAGTTTTTACAGGGGGAGGAACAGGCGGACATTTTTATCCAATTATTGCCGTTGCCCAAAAAGTCAATCAAATAATAGATAAAGAAAATATAATAGGAACCAAACTTTATTATATTTCCGATAGTCCTTACGATAAGGAAATGCTTTTAGAAAATGGAATTTTGTATGAAGAAGTAAGGGCCGGAAAAATGCGAAAATATTTTTCTTTTAAAAATTTCTCCGATATTTTTAAAATGTTTTTCGGCACATTGAATGCGATATATAAAATGTTTTCAATTTATCCGGACGTTGTTTTTGGTAAAGGCGGATATGCATCTTTTCCGGCTATTTTTGCGGCAAGAATCTTGCGTATTCCTGTCTTAATTCACGAATCAGATTCAGTGCCTGGACGAGTAAATAAATGGGCTGGGCGTTTTGCAAAAAAAGTAGCTGTTTCTTTTAAGGAGGCGGCAGATTATTTTCCTAAAAAAACAGTTGCATGGGTAGGACATCCGATAAGGGCAGAAATAGAACATCCTGCTGCAAGCAAAGAAGCGTTTCAATATTTTAAACTGGAAGCAAGTTTGCCCGTTGTTTTAGTTTTAGGGGGTTCACAGGGAGCAGAACTCATAAATAATACGGTGCTTGATGCTCTGCCAAGACTTATAAAAAATTTTCAAATTATACATCAAACCGGAATCGGTAATTTTAAAAGTATTGTAGAACGGGCGCAAGTAGTTCTTGCCTCAAGTCAAGAAAAAGGGAGATACCTACCTTTTTCTTTTTTAAATCCTCTTGCCATGAAAATGGCTTCCGGAGTAGCGACAATTATTGTTTCCAGAGCGGGGTCAACTTTATTTGAAATAGCGTCTTGGGGAATACCGTCAATTATCACTCCCATTACTTCATCCAATGGTGACCATCAAAGAAAAAATGCTTTTAGTTATGCTCATGTGGGAGCCTGTAATGTCGTGGAAGAAATGAATATGACTGCTAATATTTTAAGTTCGGAAATTGAAAGAATAGTAAATGACAAAGAAGTTTTAGATAGAATGGCTCGCAATGCAAAAGCATACAATAAACCCGACGCTGCTTATAAAATCGCCCGTGAATTGGTAGATATAGCTCTTGCGCACGAAAAATAAATAACTTTTCTTATTTTAAGCAAAAAATGCTAAAATAGAAGAATGGAAAACAAGGTTATCACAAGGTTTGCGCCTAGTCCGACCGGTTTTATGCATGTTGGCGGTATTCGCACTGCTCTATATGCGTTTTTGTGGGCTAAAAAAAATAAAGGCACTTTTATATTAAGAATTGAAGATACAGATAAAGAAAGGGAAGTTGAAGGCTCGTTGAACCATATTATTGAATCGTTAAATTGGTTGAAAATCAATTGGAATGAAGGGCCGAACATTGGCGGACCGCATAATCCTTATTTACAATCAGAAAGACTCGATTTATATAAAAAATACGCGCAAATTCTTATTGATAAAGGATATGCTTACCCCGACCCATATACCGAAGAACAAGTGGATGAATTTCGTGAGAAAGCGGAACTCGCAAAAAAACCATTTTTATATAGAGAACATAGGCCAGCAAAATTCGATGCATGGGACGGAACAAAACCCCTTCGTTTTAAAACACCGGAAATAAAAAGTTATAAATGGAATGATCTTGTCTATGGTGACCTTTCTGCCGGACCTGAAGCGTTAGATGATTTTATTTTAATAAAAAGCGACGGCTATCCAACATACAACTTTGCGCATATTGTTGATGATATTGAAATGAAAGTGACTCATGTTATGCGCGGGCAGGAATTTATTTCTTCCACTCCAAAATTTTTATCTATTTATGAAGCTCTTGATGTAAAACCGCCGTTATTTGCGACCTTGCCTCCGATTATGGCTCCCGATGGAAAGAAAAAATTGGGAAAAAGAGACGGGGCAAAAGATATTCTGGAATACAGAAATGAAGGATATTTACCCGAAGCAATAGTTAATTTTTTAGCTCTTTTGGGTTGGAATCCCGGGGATGACAGGGAAATATTTACCATGGACGAACTTGTAGAAGCTTTTGATATTTCTCGTATCGGACATTCCGGCGCTCAGATGAATTTGGAAAAATTGGATTGGATAAATAAAGAGCATATCAAAAGACTTTCAAGGGAAGAACTAAAAAATAATATTTTTAAATATCTGCCGGACGATTTGAGAATAGAAAAAATTATTCCAATTATTTCAGAAAGAATTTCTAAATGGGAAGATATTAAAAATATGGTGAGCGGGGGAGAGCTGGATTTATTTTACAAGAAACCAATATTTTCGAAAGAAAAATTAATTTACAAAAATACATCACCGGAAAAAATCGCTGATAATTTAAAACAAGCAATAAATGCGTTGGAAAAATTGAAAGAGAAAGATTTTACAAATGAAAATATAAAAAATGCCTTAATGCAAATAGCTGATAAATTAGAAAATAGGGGAGAATTACTACATCCTGTTCGATATGCACTTTCCGGGCTTGATAAATCTCCGGACCCATTTATCATTGCCGATGTTTTAGGAAAAAATGAAACTTTATCACGATTACAAAAAGCAATATAAAATATTTTCTTTAATTTTCTTGGGAATTTTATTAATGTTTCCTTTTGTTTTTTCCTATGCGCAGACGGTAGGGGAATTAAATAATAAAATAAATCAAAAAAACGCAGATATAGAAAAACTGGAACAAGAAATCAAGCAATATCAAGCGGAAATCGAGGATTTGGATAAACAGCAAGATTCTCTCAATGTTTCCTTAAAGCAACTTGATTTAACCAGAAAGAAATTCATAGCCGATATATCCGTAACTCAAAATAAAATAGATAAAACTAATTTTAAAATTCAAGAACTAGGTTTTGAAATAAATGACAAACAAAGCATTATAGAAAATAATAAAGATGCCATATCATCAGGCATTAGACAGGTGAATGAACTTGAACGAAATGATATATTGGCGACAATGCTATCAGAAAATGATTTTACTTTAGTCTGGAATGATATAGACAATATGGTTATTGTTAGTGATAAATTAAGAGAAGCCACTGTTCAATTAAAAGAAGTAAAGAGCAATCTGGAAAATACAAAAAAAAAGACCACGGATGCTAAAAATGAGCTTGTGGCGCTCAAAGGGAAGCTTGCAGACCAGAAAAAAATCGTAGACCAGAATACAGCAGAAAAAAAGAAACTTTTAGCACAAACAAAAAACAGCGAAGCCAATTATCAAAAATTAGTTAAAGACCAAATAGCAAAAAAACTAGCTTTTGAAAAAGAATTGAGGGATTATGAATCACAGTTGGAATTCATATTAGACCCCAGCAAACTGCCGAGCGCCGGAGTTTTGAGTTGGCCACTGGATAATATTTTTGTTACTCAGCAATTCGGAGCTAAGACGGGTCCTCATAGAACATACGCAAGCGGACATAGTGGAGTTGATTTCAGGGCTCGTACGCCTCTTCCAGCCTATGCTATGGCAGACGGGGTGATTATGGGGACAGGAGATACGGATGTGGCTTGTCCTGGAGCTTCTTTTGGTAAATGGATTTTAATTGAATATAACAACGGACTTTCTAGCACTTACGGTCATCTTTCACTTATTAAAGTGGTTAAGGGACAAAGAGTCTCTCGGGGTCAGACAGTGGGCTATACCGGAAGTTCCGGCAGAGTTACCGGACCGCATTTACATGTCTCTCTTTATGTTGCGAGTGCGGTTAAGGTACAAACATTACCAAGTAAATCCTGTCCCGGAAGAATTTTACAACAACCAATAGCGGCAATAAACGCTTATCTTGACCCAATGTACTACTTACCTTCATATTCATATTCTCAAAATTAATTAACAGTTTGTATTGCCGAAGATAAGTGAATAATGGTAAAATAAAATCATGAATCACAATATAAAAAATGAACAAGGCGGTTTTATAAAGTTAATTATTTTTATTGTTATTGCCATATTTTTAATGAAGTATTTTGAAATTTCCGTGTCTGATGTTGTTGATTGGGTTAAAGCATTATTCAGTAGTGTTTCTTAATTAAAATCACAATGAAAAATCTTAATAAGAGAAAAAGAGGAATAAGTATTATTGGAATTCTCTTTTTTGGGTTTATTATTGTTTTAGTGCTTAGTTATTTCAAAATAAGCATTAGGTCAGTGGTAGAGAGTCCAACTGCGCAGGACAACATCAGCTATGTCGGGGGAGGTACCAGGAATTTATGGGATGAATATTTCAGAAAACCGGTATCTTATCTTTGGAATGATATTTTTATAAATATTTTTTGGGCATCTTTTATAAACAACATGGAAAGAATCAGAGATGGTCAGGCGACGGATTATGAGATTAATGCTCCTGCTGTCAATAGAAAATAGGGAATAGCTTTTAAAGCCTATTTATAAAAGAACACCACGTCGCACATTATATCTTTTACGCGGGTATGTTATACGACATTTATGCATTACTATTAAATAACAGTGTTTGATGTTTTCTTTGAACAAAAGTTCTTAAACTCCTCATAACACATTACTTGCTGGTCTGACCTTAATTTATTTTTTTTGTTAATAAGAACTTTATCTATATCCTCTCTTTTAAGATTTTCATTCATCTGAAGAAAAATTACTGGGTATTGCATCATAACATCACTTCTATAAGTCCTCATTTTACTGTTAAGACATCCTATAAAATTATGCTTATTAGAAGGATAAAACACATCTACTGAAAACTGGCCATGTTTATGATAGACAAAAAAATCTGTTCTTGTGCGATGGTCGTCACTAAAAAAGTACTCACGATGAACAAATTCTACTCCGAACTTCTTATTTAAAAAATCATAAATATTTTTTTCTAATGTATATGCTCTCTTATTTACATTCTTAGCCTTTTCTGATCTGACTTTTCCCTTAGTGAAATCGGTGATATCAAGTTTAAGAGCCTGTCGAAGACCTACTACGCCATTAAATCTGCGTTGCAGTGTTCGTGAAGCTGGTAAATAAGAACATTCATCAATTTCGGTTGCTGTTGGATAACGATTATTTTCATTAAAAAACTTTTTAAAACCTTCCTTAATTTTATCAATTTCCCAAAAGTTTTTCTTCTTATTAAAAGATTTCTTTATATCATTGTTATTTATCATATAAATAATTATACCATAATGTTTCTATGTCGCACAAAAGAGTTTATGATGCTTGTTATCTACACGAGCTGGAAAGCTCATAGCCGGCGCTTTCCGCTTCTGTTGATGTTTCGAAATATACTCTGTTTTCTTCTTTAATAGTTTTTCCTGCGCCACAACTTATAGAATAATATTTTGTTCCCCTATTTGAAGCAAAGAAATTTTTTAAAGATGAACTTTCCACAGATTTTATAACATTTGCCTCCTGACCCTCGTATTCAATTTTTATGCCCTTATTGGAGTCGCTTTTAGATAGTCTACCCAGTCCAAACGAGCCTAAACCGACCAAAATTATGATAATAATCACAAAAATGTCTTTCCCTTTGTCAGTTTCTGAAAATTGCTTGATTTTTTCCATATAATTGTTTATACTCACTTTACGTTAATTTATAAATAAATTTTAACATTTAACAGTATAAAAACAATATATGGCACATAGAAAAGCCGGCGGAACAGCGAAAAACTTAAGAGATTCAAATCCAAAATACCTCGGTACTAAGCTTACTGACGGCCAAAAGGCGCAGGCTGGCTCTATTATCATTCGCCAGCGTGGTACGGTCATTATGGCCGGTAATAATGTATCTATGGGAAAAGACCATACACTTTTCGCCTTAAAGCTCGGTACAGTCAAGTTTGGCTCTAAACGTAAGACTTCTTTCAATGGTAAAACGGTAGTAAAAAAGACAGTAAGTGTAATTTAAGTAAAATAATCCTAAACAAAAAAATGTGTATCTTCCGGTAATTCTTCTGGAGCACCGGGTTTTTTGTGTAGCCGAATTGACCCCTTGCCTAACTGAATATCAATTTGTGGATATTTTGATTTTATCTTTTCTATACATTCTGCCACAATATTATCTTCTTTGTCGTTAATTGAGTTATAATTATATTGAATAAACATAATTCCATTTTCATTTAATAAGCCATACCACAGTCTAACTGCATTATCTAAGGCAGTTTTACTTCCTTCAAATTGATTGAGTCCCCCAACCATTCTAGATATTATTAAGTCAATTTTATTTACATCAAGTTTCGCTCTAATTTCTTTAAATATTTCATCATTATGTACATCTAAAATATCTCCCGTAATCACATAATGATTTGATTTTGAATCTTCTACCTTTAAATTTTCGTTACGAATGTCAGCTAAACAAACTCCAATCGTTTTTCTAAAAAAATCATTGGAAAATCCACTAAAAAATCTGGACCCAGGACCTCCAAATTCCACTGCGGTTAGTTTTTCCTTTCTCTCTAAAGATAAAGTATTTTCTATATATAATCTTAGTCCTTCTTTCCAGCTTTTAAATTCATATTCTGTTGGCAAGGATGCATAGAAAGTTGAACCGAACTCTAAAAGATTAGAATCATATACCCCCCAACTTCTTTCCTTATCTTTAATCTTTTCCTTCTCTTTTTTTAATGACTTGTCATGGAAGAATTCTTTTACCATTCCTCCAAATTTTATTTTTCCTTCCATAATATTTAATTCTTACTCTTTCTCTACAATAAGTTTAAACGAAGATTTTTTATTTTTTATAACAATTGGGATTTCAAACTCCCCTATTTCTTTTATATGTTTTTCTAAGATAATAAATTTTTCATCTATTTGAGCATGATATTCTTTTTCCATAGCCTCTACTATCATTTTTTCGTGAATTGCGGAAAAAAGATGACCTTTTTCGTCTGCTTTCGCTTTGATAGTGACAGTTTTATCTTTTATCTCTTCCAGGTTTTTAATCAAAAGGTCTTCTTGCACTTCCCTTTCAATCACTATTTCTTTCTTGTGTCTTTCAATTTCTGCCACAGCTTGTACGGTTGCTGGAGTAGCCCATTTTTTAGGAAGTAAAAAATTTATGGCATAACCGTCATTTACTTCTTTTATATCGTATTTTTTACCCACTCTCGGCACATCTTGTAAAAAAATTATTTTCATTGTTTTACCGGCCAATTGTTTAATAATTCCACTGCTTTATCTAACTGCGGGTCTTTCTTGTTTTCAATATCTTTTTTTGTAAAAGGTACTTCATAGTCAGGAGTTAGACCTGTTTTAGAAATCCAATTACCATTTGGAGTCAGCCATTTTGCCACTGTAATTTTTAAAATAGTATCGGATGTTATCGGAACAACTTCTTGCACAGAACCCTTACCATAACTTTTTTCTCCCACAAGCAAAGCTTTTTTATAATCTTGCATTGCCCCAGCCACAATTTCAGATGCTGATGCGGAACCGCTATTTATTAAAATCACGAATTTTAACTTATCATTAAACACGTCATAGCCCCGACTTCGATATATTTTGGGTTTTAAATCATTTCCATAATCTTCTGTTACCACAGTCTTACCTCCTTCTAAGAACCAACTGGATATATCAACAGCTGCGTCCAAATATCCTCCCGGGTTTCCTCTTAAATCAAGCAGTAATTTATCAGCTTGAGATGCGGAGAACTCTTTTAACGCATTACGAAAAAGTTCGGCTGAATTTGCGGAAAAAGTGTAAAGTCTTATTACAAAAATACCGTCTTTTCTCAATTCCGTATCAAGGGTAGGTATATTTATTATATCCCGCACGATTTTTATTTCTTTTGGTTCTTTGTCTCCATCACGAAAAATTGTGAGCGCCACTGTTGTGCCAACCTCTCCCCTTATCAATCTTATTGCTTTTTCAATACTCAAACCGGAAGTTACCAAATCATCAATCTTAAGAATCTTATCACCTGACTTAACATTAGCTTTATAAGCAGGAGTATCTTTAAGAGAAGCAACTACTGTAAGTATTTTATCTTTTATACCAACTTCCATACCAACTCCTCCAAAACTTCCTTCTATATCGTTCTTAAACATCTTTGCGTCTTCTGGGCTGAAAAATACGCTGTACGGGTCATTTAAAGAGCCCACAAGCCCTGAAATAGCCCCATATATCCTATCTTTGTCTGTTATTTCACTGGTGCTTGGGTATTTTTCGTTGATACTGTTCCAAACCTTCCAAAACGGAGAAAAATCAGCTTTTGTTTCAACTGCAGTTTCTTTCCCGATTATGTTGGCAACTTTATCTATCTCCGGTCTGTTATTAAATCCAACATAAATGCCCAGGCCAAAAAAAATAGCTATAAGTAGGATGGTGGCCGAAGCTCGCCTTGTTTTAAAATACTTTAGCATAAGATTGCATTCATTAGATTACTTAATTTCTTCTTTGTTTAAATCAATTTGCTCTTGCGTATCTGTTTTATTTTCATTAAAACCACTATTTTCAGAAAAATTATCGAAGGTTTCCTCTTTTATCTCCCCTGTTTTAGAATCATTATACGATAAATAGCCGAGATAGATAATTCCCAAACCGGTGATAGAAAACAGAATATTCTTCAAAGAATATGGAAAACCCAAATATGGCAATATTGCCACCCAGACACCTAGCGCAAAAGTTATTTTTATTTTACTCATCCTTATATTATAGCGTAAAAGTTTATAAAAAATCAAGAACAATGTTTTTGATTTTTTATTTAAAATATTGCGGAGTATTTATAGACATCCAATCCAAAAGTTGGCGCATTATGGAAGATGCGCCAATGCTATTTGAAGAAGGACCCGCTTCCATCATTATGGTAAATGCATATCTAGGATTTTCATATGGGAAAAAACCGACAATCCAAGAATTGACTTTATTTTTATTTACACCAAGTTGCGCCGTACCGGTTTTAGCGGCAACTTTCACATAAGGCACATTAACCGGTATGGAAGTTCCAATTTGCACACTTTGTCTCATTCCTTCATGCACAACATCAAAATATTCTTTTTTCAAATCTATTTTTGAAATTATTTTTTCTTTTTCCATGTCGCCTAAAATATAATGCGGAGTGATAAGTGAACCATAATTTGCAATAGCAGATATTGCGCGCGCCATCTCCATAGGAGTTACTTGAAATCCATATTGTCCAATGGCGGTATGATAAGTGTCTCCAATACGCCACACTTCTCCGTTGAAGTTTTTTATTTTCCACAAAGGACTGGGAATTACACCTCCTTTTTCATCCGGTAAATCAACGCCGGTTTTTCCTCCAATGCCGAAAAGTTTCGCATATTTTTCAATATTTGCTATACCCAAGCCTTTTTGTTCCTCAAATCCTCCTCCAATTTCATAAAAATAAACGTCGCTTGATACAGCCAGCGCCTGTCGCATATCTACCCATCCATGCGCTTTCCAATCTTTAAAAATCGTTTTTTGGTCCGGGAAATAAGGATTAGGAATTGAAATAGAGCCCGTTGATAATATTTTTTTATAAGGGTCAATTATTCCCTCTGTTAGTGCTCCGATGGCAAAAAATGGTTTTACAATAGAACCCGGCGTATATAAGCCCGAGATGGTTTTATCCAAAAAAACTTTTCTTTTATCATTGAAATAACTTTCAATTTTTTTCGTATCTTTACCCAATGAGAGAATTTCAGAATTGTATTCCGGAAAACTGACAGAAGTCAGTATTTCACCGTTTTTTACATCAATCAGCACACCTGCTCCACCCGAAAAATAATTGCTTTGCGATAGATTTTTAATTAAATTATACAATTCTGTTTGAATGAGTGAATCTATGGTTGTTATCAAGTCAGTACCGCGCAAAGGGGCATTTACAATGTTTTCCGAATGAACTTCTCTGCGCGCGTCTATTTCCACTATTTTTGAGCCGTTTTCGCCTTTTAATTGAGGATTATATTGTTTTTCAAGTCCGTCTTTTCCTATGAATTCACTCTGCCAATAATTTCCCGACTTATCTTGCATTGGATAGCTTACATAGCCCAAAAGATGTGAAAACCCCGGAGCTAAATATTTACGGATTGGAATAGATAAGTCTGTTTCTTTTTTATTCCAAGCAAGTTCCACTTTATTTCTATCATAAATAATTCCCCTATCGTTAAAAATTATTTGTTTCTCCAGTACGTTGTTTTGGCTTCTATTCAAATATGCCTCCCCTTTTTGTATCTGAAGGTATCCAAGTCTGGTTGAAAATGTTCCCAAAAATAATAAGAAAAAAATTCCGACAAAGAATATTGTTTTTTTAGAAATTGGTTTTTCTATCCGACCTTCGAATTGCTGGCGGTCAAAGTTTTGTAAATTTTTTGAATCGAGAAAAATTTCATCGGGTTCTACAAAAGAATTGGTATTCCTGATTTTTTGTTTTGAAAATATTTTTCTGATCATTTTATTCTTTTGAAATTCTAATTTTCTTTTTTAACAGCTCTATTATTGTCAAAAATAAAATAGAAATAATAGTAGAGATAAAAAATATGTTTAAAAACCTGGCCTCACTCGTTCCATAAAGCAAATCTGAAAGGAAAAACAAAGCGACACTTTCCCAAAAAAAAGAGAAGTAAACTATCGCCGCTAGCGCCAATATAACAGACAGCCAAAAAGGCATATAGATTATTGATAGTAATAGTAATAAAGAAGCCAGAATTCGAAGCGCCATAACCCTATTTTACACGCTTAAATTAAAAATACAAACTTGCCTATGAATAGTTAGGCGCCACTTTTAAAAAACTTTCTTCCAAACATAGCGTAAAAGAAAGAAAGCAACAATAATCAGAATTCCATAAAATAAAATTTGGTTGTTAGTAATATAAGAAAAAATAGTAAGAAAAAATAATTCTACATATTTAAACGGCTTTAATAGGGTATTTTCCGCTGTTTTTGAATCTAGTGTGACCTTTGCATTTTCTAGAGTTTTTATTTCTTTTTTTACTTCCTCTTTTTTATTTTCTGAAGCAACAACAATGTTCTGACGGAAATTTTCAATTGTGCTGGCGCCTAAAACCATTGGTTGGGCTATGGAATCCGGTGTTTTTTCTCCTACTATTTTTGTTATATCTGATATAGATGAAGATATGGCATTATTTATCTCAGAAATGGTGTCTGTGGCTGTAGAGGTTATTTTTTTTGAAACAGTATGTGAGCTTTTTTCTGTTTCGTTTTCAGTAATATACACTTCTTCGTATTTATTATCTGATATTAAAAATTTGGCATTTTCAATTTTACCAAAAATCACATGGTCTCCGGCAGTTACTGTCCAATCAATAGATACGTCTTCCGCCTCTTTCGCAGGTATTATAAATTCTTTCTTACCCAGTAAAACAGTTTTATCAAAGAAAATAACCGTGCCGGATAATTCTCTACTGTCGGGGTTGAAAACAAATGTATAAATTTTAACCTTATCCCCTTCTTCAAACGGGTCTTTTGAATACCAAATATTTCCCGACACAAAACCCGTATTAGAACTTTGCGCGAATATTTTTTGCATCGGCAATATGGAAAAAATCAAAAATAAAACGAGAATAATTTTTTTAATTTTTTGCATGATAAAATATTTTATTACGGTTAAAGAATTTTCTAATTTCTTCAATAAATATGATAGATGATGCGATAGGTATAATAATAATCCAATCAGAAATCTCCAGTGGAACTGTATGCAGTATTTTTTGCAAAACCGGCGTATATACTGCCAATAATTGTAAAATTATAACAATAAATGTTGCTCCAAGTAAAAACTTATTTGAAAAAGGATTTGATTGGAAGATTGACTTTGAATCAGAACGGCAATTCCATGCATTAAACCATTGAAAAACAGCAAGCGTTGTAAGAGAAATAGTCCATGCTTTTTCTATATCTGTGTCAACATATTTTTGAAAAAGAAAAAGTGTACCAATCATCATGGGAACTGCCATAACAACCATTCTTTGCAACATTAGATTATCAATGAGATATCTTTTTGGTTTTTCAAATATACCCAATAGAAGCCTTTTTTCTTTCGGTTCCATTGCAAGTGATACGTCGAGAAAGCCGTCTGTCACAAAATTAAGCCAAATAATTTGAGCGGCTAATATCGGCAATGGAAAACCTAAAAGCAATGCTCCAATTATTGTGAGAACTTCACCAATACTGGTTGAAAAAAGATATAGAATAACTTTTTTTATAGTTTTATAAATACTTCTTCCTTCTTCAATGGCAGATATGATACTGCCAAAATTATCATCAAGAAGAACAATATCAGCGGCTTCTTTTGCCACTTCAGTGCCAATATTGCCCATTGCGACACCAAGGTCAGCGGCAACAAGTGATGGCGCGTCATTGACTCCATCTCCAGTCATTGCAATAATTTCTCCGCGCTTTTTAAACGCATTGATAATTTTTAATTTATGTTCAGGCGTTACTCGGGCAAATACGGTTACTCGAGACATTCTGTTTGAAAGCTCGTTATCATTTAATTTGTCAATTTCACTTCCTGTGAGTATTTCATCGCCTTTATGATATATATCCGCTTCACGAGCAATTGCCATAGCGGTAATTTTGTGGTCACCGGTAATCATAACAACTTTAATGCCTGCTTCTTGAGCTCGGTCCATGGCATCTTTAACTTCAGGACGCAATACATCTTTCATTCCTAAAAAGCCAACGAAGGTAATATTGGAAATTGATTGCGGGTCAACCATATGCTTGACATTTTCATGAATACCAATAGCAATAACGCGTTGTCCCCGTTCGGACATACTTGTCAGTATTTCTTCTAATTTTTCCCTTTTTTCTTCCGAAAGAGGATGAACACCCTCAACGCCCATTATATTTTTTGAAAGTCCGATAATAACTTCAGGCGCGCCGATTACTGTTAATAAGTTTTTATTTTCAACAGAATTAGAATTAACGACTGCGCGATACTTAAGTTTGTAATCAAAAGGTATTTCGGATAAAAAAGGTGATTCAATAAGCAAATCTTCTTTATTGAATCCGATTTTTTTTGCAAAAACCACCATTGCCGCTTCCGTCGGGTCTCCTGCTATATACCAATGTTTTTCAGCTTCAGAAAACGAGAGTCGGGCATTAGAACACAAAGCAACAACTTTTCCAACCATAAGCAATTCTGGATGATTTGCCGCATCAACAACATTATTTCCAAAAGTTATATCTCCCACAGGTTCGTAACCAATGCCTCCCACATTAAATAATTTTTCTGCCGTCCATACTTGTCGCACGACTAATTCGTTTTTTGTGATAGTGCCGGTTTTATCAACAGCAATAATTCGCGCCTGACCAAGTGCTTCGACGGCTTGAAGTTTTTTTACCAATGCGTTGCGTTTAGACATTCGCCAGACTCCAGTCGCCAGCACTAAAGTTATAACTATCGGCAATCCTTCAGGTATGATAGAAACCGAAAGAGATACGACAATGGAAAACATCGTTCGTATTGATTCACCGGTTGCGATACCAACACCAAACAATGTGACGCAAATTATTCCTACGGTAATAATAATTGCCCGGGTTAAATATCTAATATTTGTTTTTAAAGGAATTTCCGTATCAATAGAAGAAATTTCTTTAGCAATTTTACCGATAACCGTAGCAAACCCTGTAGAGATGACAACAGCTCTTCCATTTCCAGAAACAACATGCGTGCCTTTGAACAGCATATTTTTTTGGTCAGCCACAGAAACTATGTCTTGCGTAAGCGCATTGCCTATTTTATAAACGGGCTCTGACTCTCCTGTAAGCGACGCTTCATCCACTTTAATATTTTGTGAAATAATAACACGCGCATCTGCTGGAACTTTTTCTCCTTCTTCCAGATTTATGATGTCTCCGGGAACCACTTCACGGTCTGAAATGATAAGCTCTTTTCCGTCACGTAACACTGTTGCTTTTGTTTCAACGAATTTTTTTAGAGCATTAAGAGTATTTTGGGCTTTTCCCTCTTGAATTGTTCCCACGATTGCGTTGAAAACAAGTATGGCTAAGATGATATACGCATCACTGATTTCACCTATTATATAAGTGATGATACTTGCTATAAGCAGTATGAAAATAAGAGGACTATTGAACTGACTAAAAAAAATGAGAAATAAAGGGGTAGCTTTTTTCTCCGGTAAAATGTTGAAACCATATTGCTTGATTCGGTTTTGAACCTCATCAACAGAAAGTCCACGCAATGACGTGTTGAGCTTGTTGAATATTTGTTCCTGCGACAATAAATACCACTTTGTTTCCATAGTAAACATTATAACCGATTTTTCTATTTTCCTTTTCTTAAAGAATCTTCGTGCTGTCTCTGTTGTTCTAAAAGCCAAGGGTAAGTAAATACCTGACGAAAAAATGCCCGAAAATTTTCTCGAGAATTATAATTTAGATTTTTTATATCTTTTTCTACATCTCTATGATAGTCGCTGGAATCATTAATATCAGCTTCTGTCATCGAATTAGATTTATATTTATACCACATACGAGCATCTTCTTCAGTGAGTTCTTCGGGGTTTATTTTAAGAAGTTCAGGACCTCCTCCTACTTCCCCTTTCTCCGCTTTTTCTTTAAGCTCAACTATTTCACCTCGAAATTTCTCCATATTTATCTGTGGTTCTTTCTCCTTTGTTTTTTCTGCGAATTTTAGTGATTTTTCCATAAGTAGTTTAATTATATCATATTCTGTTTACCAATTTACGGCAAAATAAGATTTAAATAAGGAAAAGCAAAATTGCAAAAACAGCTACGAAACAAGCAAAAATTCCCACAACTTTGGCAAAAAAAGCAATAGCTTCCTGTTTTCGATTTTCCATGAGTAATTGCAATGGTTCAGATAAAAACAAAAATCCCATAATTGCAGCCGATAATACAAACAGACTTAACATAGTCATTGGAATAATTATGGTTTCTTCTTGACTCTGTAAAAGAGAGCCTAAAGTTCGGACAACAAGAACTATGACAATAATATATAAGGCTGCTCCTAATGCGCACAAAAATGGTTTTTTCATATTTTTATTATATCAAATTTACTAGCTGGGTGTTTGGTGTGAAGTTGGAACTTATTTAGAATTAACACCTTTATAATATTCCTCTCTTGTTTCTACAGGTTCTTCTAGGTCTCGATAATTTGCTAATATCTCTTCTCCTTGTTTGATATCACGGATAGAAAAATAACCTTTACCTTTTTTATATCTGACATTTGCACTTTCTGAATGATTTAAATAATTACCTATATCCATTCTATTAAAAAGCCTCGGACATAAAAGTCTGTTATCTGGTAAATTAAGACAGTATCCTTGAAGATCCATTGGTACATCTTTTTTCTCCTTTATTTCTTCTTGAAAATCTTCTAAAAATAATTCCATATAAATATCTTTAGCAATGTCATGTAAAGCAAAAACTCCTACACCTCCATTGTTGACGATAGAGGGTTTTAAAATAAATGAAAAGCGGTCTGTGGTGTTTTTCATATTTCTATTATATCAAACTTGGCTGGGAGACTAGGAATCGGACCTAAATTTTCTGCTTCAAAGGCAGACGTCCTACCGTTAGACGATCTCCCAATGTGTTATTAAACAACTTCTCTATCTTTACCTATTATCTTCACCAACGCAAGTTCTAGCGGAAGTTCGGAAACGAAAGCATGGTCTATGTCGCTATAAGCTTCAAGTAAGACTGAAAGCGCTGATGAACGAAGCATTCCTTCTTTATCGCTTTTTACCAAACTTTTTAAAAATTCCAAATCCTCCTCTCCTAAATCCCCCACCATCTCTTTTTCTAATTTGGGCGCATATTTTAAAATTACTGCCACGCGAAACTTTTCTATGATGAGCTTGGAGTAAAGTTTCATATCTAAACTTTCAGCCGCAGCTTTTCTGATGGTTAGGATTCCTTCTTCTAAATTTTTTGAGGCAATTGCCGAAATAAAATCATTAACCAAAACTGTTTTTGGCGCGCCGGTTATTTTTTCCACATCTTCTCTTTTTATTTTTTTACTCTTTGAAAAATTTAAAACTTTTTGCAGAGTACCTAAAGCATCACGGAACGAACCATCACCCAAAATGGCTATCAATTCCGCTGTGCCACTATCCAATTCGAAACCTTCCTTTTTTGAAACTTCTAAAATCATATTTTTAGAAGCTAAGTCGGAGGCTTTTCTGAAAGTAAAAACCTGACAACGGGACACGATTGTTTCCGGCACTTTATGGATTTCAGTCGTGGCTAAAATAAAAATGACATGTTTAGGTGGTTCTTCCAATGTCTTCAGTAATGCGCCCCAAGCATCCTTGGAGAGCATATGCACCTCATCTATGATGTAAACCTTGTATTTTGAGTCAAAAGGCAAAACCCTGGCGCCATCGCGGAGGGTTCTAATATCTTCAATTCCTCTATTGGAAGCAGCATCTATTTCATAAAGGTCATTTTCTGAAACTCCTATATCTTTAGCAAAAATTCTGGCTACAGAAGTCTTACCTGTACCGCGTGAACCGACAAAAAGGTACGCATGCGAAACTTTATTGGTTTCCACTGAGCTTTCCAAGACTTTCACAATATGGTCCTGTCCTATGACTTCTTTGAAGCTTTTAGGCCTATATTTACGATATAAAGCTAAATCATGCATAAATTAACTATATCAAATTTTTTAGAATAATAAAACTCTTTTGCAACGAGTTTTTCAACAAATAAGAAGAAATTCAAAAATTTAAAGAGTCGTGGGTTCCCTGTCCTCACGGACTCCGAGGGCGAAGGCTCAGAAATTTTTCGAATTTTTCTTATTTTATGAAAATAAAACTCTTTTGCGATGAGGTTTATTTAAGCAAAAAATATAAAAATTTAAAACTCGTTGAGGGATAACTTTTTTAGGGGGTTTTAAGCGCGACGGCGCGAAAACTTCAGAATTTTTCAAGCTTCGAAAAATTCGTACCCTAGAAAAAGATATACCGATGAAGAGTTTTAGATAGAAATTTTTATATTTTTCTCATTTCTAAGAAAATTATTTATTATTTTCTCCACTTCTTTGGAGTTTTCTGTTTCCATTAATTTTGCGCGTAATTCTTTTGCGCCATCAAAGCCATTCACGTATGCTTTAAAATGTTTTTTCATAACAGCAAAACTTTTATTCTTTGGCTTTGAAAGTTCTTTATCAAAAATTTGCGTGTGTTCTATTAGAATTAAAAGTCGCTCCTTAAGGCAAGACCTTTCTGAAGATTTAAGGTCTTGCCTTTTCCCGCTAAAGAAAAATGGATTACCAAAAACTCCACGACCTATCATCACTCCATCGCAACCATATTCTAAAGCTTTACTTTCTGCGTCTTTTAAATCCTTAACATCACCGTTGCCAATAAGCATTATTTCTTTTCTGCTTTTTTTTATAAGTTCCTTTATTTTTTTAATGTAATCCCAATTTGCAGGAACAAGTGATAATTCTTTAGAAGTACGCAAATGGATGGTTAAAGCAGAAATATCTTCTTTGATTAATTCCCCTATCCAAGTATCTATTTCTTCTTTATTAAAACCAACTCTTGTTTTAACCGATACCGGGATATTTCCTCCTGCGGATTTTATTCCCGCATGAGCTGCCTGTATAATTTTTCTTGCAAGTTGTGGAGTTTTTATCAAACCTGCTCCAGCTCCTTGGCTTACTACGGATTTGTCTGGACAGCCCATATTTATATCAATTCCATCAAAACCAAGGCTAGCAACATATTGACAAGCCTTTTCCATATTTTCAGGATTAGCGCCAAAAACCTGAGCTACAATTGGCCTCTCTGATTCCGAATATTCCAACATATGAGATAATTTCTTTCTAGCAAGTTTATTACACAAGCCATCGGCTGATACAAATTCTGTCCAAAAAACAATGCTATTTTTATTTTCTCTATTTTTGCCATATTTCGCTAATATATAGCGAAAAGCGATATCGGTGACATCCGACATCGGCGCAAGGCAGAAAAAAGGTTTCTTCAGTTTTTCCCAAAAATTTTGCATAATTTTACCAAACTAAGAAAATTAAAAATTTTAAGAGTCGTGGGTTCCCTGTCCTTATGACTCCGAGGGCGAAGGCTCAGAAATTTTTGAATTTTTTAGTTTGGTACAATACTACCCTTATTTAAACTTATAGTAAACCTTATTGCCGAAGCGAAGGTCAATGTATAGAAGCGAAGAGTATTTATTTTTTAAATCTGATTGAAGGGGTTCAGTAGTAAGCACTGTTTGTAAATTTTCCGCCAATTGTTCAAAATCAGAATCCGTTTTGAAAATTATTTCCGGACCCATTTGCGATATTGAAGAATAAAGAAACATTTTAATATCACCACTATCTTGTATGTAAAATGCTGCCGGCTTTATTCCCGCTTTTTCCAGTGTTTCCTTGAATAAAATTAATTTTCCAAAATTTACCGGGAAAAAATACGAACCAAACGGGTCACCCTCATCCAAATTAACCGTTCCATATAATTTTAAATAAACTCCTCCAGAAAAATAAGGAGCTTCGTCAAAAATATATCCGCTATCATCAACGAAATAACATTTATTGTCATTTAATTCTGGCAAAATATTACCGCAATATGTATATAACGCTGTTCGTTCTGTTAGAGAGATATTTAAAGTTTTTATATTTTTATCATTAACAGAAATATCCTTGATTCTTTTAAATTTATCTTTTAATTCTGTTTCTATTTCGCGTTGCGGGTAAATTATAAAATTTGTTTTCGGGAAAAAATAAAGATAATTTCCTGAAATTTTTTCTTTTACAATTTCTTCTATCATGTCAGTTTCTATAACTTTATTGCCTGAAATTTGGATACTGTTTATATTTAATTTTTCCCATTTGGAAAGAAAAGACAGACCAATTAAAATTAAAATAAGCAAAAAAACCAGAAAAAATATCTTTCTTGTAAAAATCTTACGTTTTTTCTTTTTTAATTCCAAAAGACGCGGAGAATCCAAAACACTTCGATTTTTCATCCCAGTACTAAAATTTTAATCTCCTTATAATAATCATAAAAACAACCTAATCAAAAATTTAGTACGGGACACGTACTATTTTATGAAATCCTTTCCACCCATATATTTCCTTAAAACTTCCGGAATTTTTATAGTGCCGTCGGCTTGCTGATAGTTCTCTAAAATAGCTGCAGGTAATCTGGAAGTAGCGCAAGCCGTATTATTTAGAGAATGAACGTATTTTGATTTTCCATCTTCATCTTTATATTTAATATTAAGTCTGCGAGCTTGAAAATCATGAAAATAAGATGATGAATGAGTCTCACGATACTTGTTTTGAGACGGCATCCATGTTTCTAAATCATATTTTTTTACCTGACCCAGGCCGAGGTCTCCTCCGCAATTAGCGACAATACGATATGGTATTTCCAATTCTTGCATTAAATGTTCCACATGATTAGTAATTTCTTCATGCAGTTTAGCAGATTCTTCATGATTGGCTTCACATAGCAAAACTTGTTCCAGTTTAAAAAATTCATGAACTCTGATAATTCCTTTTATATCTTTTCCATGACTTCCCGCTTCGCGTCTGAAACAAGGTGAAAAAGCGATGAATTTCATCGGGAGAGATTTTTTAGATACGACTTCTCCGGAAAAATAAGACATCATCGCAACTTCAGCAGTACCGGCTAAATATTCTCCATCTTGTGTTCTATATAAATCATCCTCGCCTTGGGGTAAATATCCAGTACCCATCAAAGCTTCTTTTCTCACAAGTGACGGCACAATCATTGGAACATATCCCAATTTTACAAAATAATCCAAAAAATATTGCCAAAGCGCAAAAAATAATAAAGCTCCATCGTTTTTCATAAAATATCCGCGAAAGCCAGAAACTTTTGTGCCCCGTTCAAAATCAGCCATATCAAGTTCTGTCATTATTTCAATATGGTCTTTGGGAGTAAAATTAAATACAGGTTTTTCACCCCAAGTTCTGATTTCAACATTTTCCTCATCGTTTTTTCCTTCTGGAACGGAAATATCCGGAACATTCGGAACTTGTAGCATAATTTGATGCCACTCACTCATTATCGTTTTTAATTTTTCTTCCTTTTGCTTAATATCTTCTTTAACTGCGCGCATTTCATCAATTAACTGCATTCTTTTAACCGAATCTTTTTCAGTAGCAACATCATTTGAAACTCTATTGACTTCACTTCTCAAATCTTCAACCTCCCTTAATTGTTTCAAACGCTCATCATCTAAAGCGACAAGTTTTTCAATATCAATGTCTACGAACTTCTTTTTTGCTCCTTCCTGCACTATTTGCTTGTTTTCGCGGATAAATTTGATGTCTAACATATGTTTATTATATATTATTACTGTTATAATGAAAAGCAAGAAAAAATTAAGGAAATTTAAAAGATTTTAAGAGTCGTGGGTTCCCTGCCCTCACGGTCTCCGAGGGCGAAGGCTCAGAAATCTTTTGAAATTTTCTTAATTACTTTTTATGGAAATAAGAAAACTACCAAAAAAAGATTTTCCCAAAGCTCTTCTGGAAATTCCACAGCCGCCGGAACAACTTTATATTATAGGTGAATTGCCGAAAGAAAACCTGATTTATTTATGCGTAGTTGGTTCACGTAAATTCACTTCATACGGACGCGAATCCTGTGAAAAAATAATTTCTGGATTGAAAGGATATCCAATAGTGATAGTTTCCGGTTTTGCTATGGGTATAGACACAATAGCGCATAAAAAAGCGATGCAAACAGGATTGAAGACTATAGTTTTCCCGGGGTCAGGACTTTCTGATGAGGCAATTTATCCCAAAACTAATGTCAGATTAATGAGAGAAGTTGTAGAAAAAGGCGGATGCTTGATTTCAGAATTTGAACCGGATTTTAAGGCAACTCAATGGAGCTTTCCTATGCGCAACCGTTTAATGGCGGGTATTTCAAAATCCGTATTAATAATAGAAGCAGAGGAAAAATCCGGCACGCTTATCACTGCAAGACTCGCTACGGAATACAATAGAGATGTACTTGTGGTGCCTGGGTCAATTTTTTCATCAAATTCAAAAGGCACCAATAAATTAATAAAACAAGGCGCAACTCCCGTAACCTGCGCAGAAGATGTATTGGAAGCTTTAGGGTTTGAAGTAAAAAAAGACGAAAATATGCAGGCAAAACTTTTTGAAGATTTATCGCCCGAAGAAAAAAAAGTTGTGGAACTTCTTCGCGAACCGATTCCCCGCGATGATTTGATTAGGGCGATGAAGATGCCGATTCCTAATGCAAATGCGATACTCTCTATTATGGAAATAAAAGAATTAATAAAAGAAGAAATGGGTGAGATTAGATTAAATACATAGATTTGCAAAAAAAAACTATTTCGTGTAATACTTAGCCAATATGAAATTATTAATCGTTGAGTCCCCTTCAAAAGCAAAGACTATCGAGAAGTATCTTGAAGGCGCTTATACTGTGCGCGCATCTGTGGGACATATTCGTGATTTACCTAAATCAAATAAACAAGCAATAGACATTGAAGGTGGATTTATACCGCATTATGAAATTTCCAAAGGAAAGGAAAAAATTGTTCATGAGCTTCAATTATTGGGAGAAAAAGCTACTGAAATATTTTTAGCAACAGACCCCGACCGTGAAGGAGAAGCCATAGCTTGGCATATTGAAGAATTATTGAATAAAGATAAAAAAATAAAAACGTTAATCAAACGCATAGTTTTTCATGAAATAACTAAAGAAGCGGTAGAAGAAGCGTTAAAAAATCCGCGAGATATTGATACAGCTTTAAGAAAAGCTCAGGAAGCAAGGCGAGTATTGGATAGACTCGTTGGCTATGACCTTTCTGGACTTATTTGGAAAAAAGTGCGTTATGGACTTTCTGCCGGCAGAGTGCAATCTCCCGCGCTTCGCATAGTAATGGAACGCGAACGTGAAATTCGCGCTTTTGTTCCGGAACAATATTGGAAAATATTAGGCCTTTTTGAAACTCTTAAAAAAGGAAAGTTAACTCTTAATTGCGAAGATGAACCAAGAAACGAAAAATTAGTTGAAAAAATAGTAGAAGCGGGTAAAAAAGGAAATTGGCAAGTTGTTGAAGTAAAAGAATCAGAACAAAAAAGAGTTCCTCGCGCGCCCTTTACCACTTCCACTTTACAACAAACCGCAAGCTCAAGACTCGGTTATTCCCCTTCCAGAACAATGCAAATAGCGCAAAAACTCTATGAAGCCGGACATATTACATATATGAGAACAGACAGCACTAATTTGTCTGCAATCGCGCAAACGCAGATAATTTCTCTTATTCAGAAAAAATATGGAGATAAATATGCTCAACCGCGAATCTATAAAGCCAAATCAAAAAACGCTCAAGAAGCGCATGAAGCAATCCGTCCAACCCACATAGGAAATTTGAGCGCTGGAACAGAAGAACAAGAAAGACTTTACAAATTGATTTGGGAACGCGCTGTGTCATCGCAAATGGCTGATGCAAAACTATTAAAAACAAAAATAAGCGCGAATATTAGTGAAAGCCTAGATGGTTTTAAATTCCCTGATTTTACAGCTACTGGTTTAAGAATTATTTTTCCTGGATGGCTGGAAGTAGATAAAAATAGCATAGGAGAAGAAATAGAATTACCGGAAGTAAAAACCGGAGAAAAATTAAAATTACTGAATCTTATAAAAGAAGAAAAATTTACCGAACCGCCTAATAGATACAGTGAAGCAGGTTTGATAAAAGAACTTGAAGCAAGAGATATCGGCAGGCCTTCCACTTACGCTTCCATAATGAAAACATTAGAAGACCGAGAGTATGTAAAAAAAGAAGGTAAAACTCTCTTCCCTACCGACGTCGGTGAAGTTGTCTCTGATTTCTTGGAGAAGCATTTTATGAAATATATTTCCGACAGTTTTACTGCAGAAATGGAAGATGAATTGGATGAAATTTCACGAGGTGAACGTGAATATGAAAAAACACTAAAAGATTTTTATGGACCGTTCCTGAAAGATGTAAAAAGTAAAGAAAAATTAGAAAAAGCGACAAATTTAGGTGATGCGCCGGAAAATATAAAATGCCCGAAATGTGGCGGAAAGATGATAATCAAGCTTTCGCGCGCAGGTAAATTTTATTCTTGCATTAAATATCCTGATTGCGATGGGGCTCTTAAATTGGATGGCACAAAATTAGAAGGCCCAAAAGAAACAGGAGAAATGTGTCCAGAATGCGGAGAAAAAAAAGGAAAATCAGGAGGCGGAAAATTAATCATACGAGAAAGACGAGATGGAACCGGCACTTTTATTTCTTGCTCACGTTATCCAAAATGTAAATTTATTAAAAAAGACGAAGCAGAAGAAGCCAGAAAAAGAACAGGAGTTATTTGTCCTTTGTGTAAAAAAGGCGACATTTCGGAACGACGTGGAAGATTTGGAATATTTTATTCCTGTTCAAATTATCCCGATTGCAAATACGCAATAAAAGCAAAACCTACCGGTAAAATATGTCCTAAATGCGATTCTTTAATGATGGAAGGAACGAAAACCATAGGAGAAAGATGCAGTAATAAATCCTGCCCGAATCACAACCCTCACAAGATATTAAAGATAGAAAAATAATAGTGCTATAATAATGTTATGGCAAACGTGCAAGAAATAATCAATCTCATAGTAGGAAGAGTAAATAAAAAGGACGAAGAACTCATAAAAAAAGCTTATAATTTCGCGGAACGTGCGCACGAAGGGCAAAAAAGGCTTAGTGGAGAATCTTATTTTACTCACGTTTTTGAAACTGCAAAAATTATTGCCAAATTGGGAATGGATGCGCAAACTATTGCCACAGGACTTCTGCATGATGTGTTAGAAGACGCAAAAGTCACGGAAGAAGAGATAAAAAAAGAATTTGGAGAAGATATTGTTTTTTTAGTGAATGGTGTAACCAAATTGGGAACTTTAAAATATCATGGGCACGAAAGACATGTAGAAAGTTTGAGAAAATTTTTCGTTGCAATAGCTAATGATTTACGTGTGGTTATAGTAAAGTTTGCTGATAGATTACATAATTTGCGTACATTGCAGTTCATACGAGAGGATAAAAGACATAGAATTGCAATAGAATCCATAGAAGTTTATGCGCCATTGGCAAATCGCCTTGGAATGGGAAAGCTCAAAGGTGAGATTGAGGATGCGGCTTTTCCTTACGCATATCCAGAAGAGTTTGCTCAGATAGAGGAAATAATAAAAGAAAAAAAAGATTTATATGAAAAAAACATATTTGAAGTAAAAAAAGAACTTGAAAAAGAGTTAGGAAAAAATAAAATAAAAGTAATTGAAATCAACTATCGAGTTAAGCACAAATACAGTTTATGGAAAAAACTCGTTAAATATGAAATGGATATAGAAAAAATACATGATATAGTTGCCCTTCGAGTTGTCGTGGAAAGTATTGAAGAATGTTATAAGGTTTTAGGACTAGTGCATTCTATCTGGAATCCATTACCGGGTAGAATTAAAGATTACATTGCTGTACCTAAACCAAATGGTTACCGCTCTATTCATACGACTATCTTCACAGGTTCAGGTGGAATTGCAGAAATTCAAATAAGAACAAAAGAAATGCATGCGGAAGCTGCCTATGGTATCGCCGCTCATTTTGCATACAAGGAACATGGAAGTAAAAAAGTTAATTACAACGAAAGTAAATTCAAATGGATAGAGGAATTGAAAGATTTACATTATAACCCAGAAGACCCAAAAAGTTTTATCGAACATCTTAAGATGGATTTTTTTAATAACCGCATTTTTATTTTTACTCCACAGGGAGATGTGGTGGATTTACCTGAAGACTCAAGTCCGATAGATTTTGCTTATTCCATCCACTCGGATATAGGAGACCATATATTCGGAGCAAAGGTAAACGCTAAAATAGCTCCCATCCTTTCAAAATTAAAGAACGGAGATATCGTGGAAATAATAACTAAAAAAGATTCACATCCGTCCAGCAAATGGTTGGAATATTCAAAAACAAATATCGCAAAAAAGAATATAAGGTCTTATTTGGAAAAAAACAGCTTGCTTTCCAAACTTAAATCCTTCGGACGTTCTTAAACGCTAAAATTAGAAATGTTATACAACTCAGTATCGTCCTCTTTTTTTTCTTCTTTTGTTCTATCATCTATCGCATCTATCGGCGTCTCACCCGGAACTTCGGTATTTTTTGTAATATAATTTTCAAGCATTTCTTCAGGCCTTTTTTCACCAGTTGATTTACTTATCAAATCTAAAATTGTTCGTAAATCTTCAGTGGAAAAAAAGTCTATTTTAATCTGCCCTCCTAATTCTTTTCTGTCTATATGCACACGAGTTCCCAATTTATCTTGAAATTCTTCTTCAAGTTCTGTTATTTCCGGGTCTGGCATAAATTCTTTCTTGCGTACACGGTCGTAAGCTATTTTTCTTGCCAATCTTTCTGCTTCTCGCACAGTTATCTTTTTATATAAAATTTCTTTAAAAAGCACCGCTTGTTCTTCAGGGTGGTCCACCAGCATTAATATTGGCCGAGTATGACCTTCAGTAATTTTTCCTTCCGATAAGGCAGTTAATATTTCTTCCGGTAAAGATAAAATACGCAAAGAATTTGAGACATATTCCCTACTCCTGCCCATTTTTTTAGCAACTTCATTATGAGTGAACTTGAATTCGTTTACTAATTGAAAAAAAGCTCTGGCGCGGTCTACGACATTTAAATCTTCTCGTTGTAAATTTTCAATGATTGCAAGCTCAAGTTTCATCATTGACGTATCCCCTTCGCGAATTATTACCGGCACCTGATACACTCCAGCTAATTTAGCCGCGCGAAGCCTGCGCTCTCCCGCTATGAGCTCATATTCTGTGGTAAGACCGCCAGTTTCTTTTTCTACTTCCACGCGAGAAACCGTCAGAGGTTGAAGTACTCCGTATTGTTTTATGGAATCAGCTAAATCTTTTAAGCGGATTTCATCAAAATCTCGTCTTGGTTGAAAAGGATTTGGTTTGATTTTATCTGCGTCAATCCAAAAAATTGAATTGGAATATAAATTAGACATGATTGTATTTTATCATAAAAAATTATTTTAAACTAAAGTGCCCAGGGAGAGAATCGAACTCTCATGATGTTGCCATCAATAGATTTTGAGTCTATCGCGTCTACCAATTCCGCCACCTGGGCATTTTTAGATAATACTTGAATTTCATGCATAAATCAATTAAAAATAGGAGTTATTCACAAACCTACTTGCATTATATCATATATGAGATATAATGTTGTGTATGTCTAAACAAACAAAGACAGAACAACAAAAAATAGGTTATTTCATAAAAGAACTTAGAGAACGCCGTGGAATGACACAAGAAGAATTTGCTAAAGCGCTCAACACCTCCCAGAGCTCCATTCCCCGCATGGAAAAAGGAGAACAAAATTTTACAACAGAACTTTTATCTAAAATAAGCAATGTCTTAGAGCATCAAATAGTTTCTATCAATGACTCTATAGATTTTCAAGTTAATGGAGGAAAAAAACTTAGCGGAACAATAAAAACAAATTTTTCTAAAAATGGTTCTGTGGGTCTTCTCTGCGCTTCACTTGTTAATAAAGGAACAACAACTCTCCATGGTATTGCAAGAATAGAAGAAGTTTATCGAGTAATTGAAATTCTCGAAAGTATTGGCGTTTTAATTAAATGGCTTGACCAAAATACCGTGATAATAACCCCTCCTGATAAATTTAATTTGGAAAATATAAACATTGAATCGGCGGTTAAGACTCGTTCTATTGTGATGCTAATCGGACCTCTAATTCATTCACTTTCTTCTTTTTCTTTACCGCACGCACAGGGATGCAGTTTGGGAAGACGCACTATCGCTGCTCATACCTATGCGTTTGAAGAACTTGGAGTAAAAATAAAAACCACATCACAAAATTATGAAATAAGCAGGGGAAAATTAAAACCAGCAAATATTGTAATGTATGAATCCGGCGATACAGCTTGTGAAAATGTTTTAACCGCGTCAGCTTTAATTCAAGGCGACACAACTATATCTTTTGCCAGCGCAAACTATATGGTTCAAGAGGTATGTTTCTTCCTGGAAGCTTTGGGAGTAAAAATAGATGGAATCGGTACTTCTACTTTAACAATTCATGGAATGGGTGAAATTAATAAAAATGTTGAATATTGGAACAGCGAAGACCCGATTGAATCTATGATGTTCATTTCAGCTTGTATCGTCACAGATTCAAAACTCACCATAACCCGATGCCCGATTGATTTCCTTTCTTTGGAACTTGAAAAATTAAAAAGAATGAATTTAAAATATAAAATTTTAAAAAGATATTATTCTTACAATAATCGCACTAAACTTGCTGATTTAGAAATTTTTCCAAGCAGTTTAAAAGCGTTATCCGATAAAATTCATTCCAATCCTTACCCAGGAATAAATATAGACAATTTGCCATTTTTTGTGCCAATTGCTATTCGCGCAAAAGGCCAAACGATGATTCATGACTGGGTTTATGAAAATCGCGCCATATATTTTACTGAATTGAATAGACTCGGGGCAAATATTACTCTTGCTGACCCGCACCGGGTTTATATTACCGGCGGAACCCCATTAAAACCAGCTCAAGTGGTTTGCCCTCCTGCCTTGCGTCCTTCAATGGTAATATTTATTTCCATGCTGGCAGCCCCAGGTGTTTCAATCTTACGCAATGTCTATATGATTAATCGCGGTTATGAAGAAATAGCTGAACGTTTAAACTCTATTGGCGCAGATATTAAAATTTTGAAATAGATAATCATCCAATGCAAAAGCCAAAGGTTATTGTGATATTAGGGACGACGGCTACCGGAAAAAGCAATTTGGCTGTGCAAATTGCCCTTCGATTAAACTCAGGACAAGCCAAGAAAATCAATGGAGAAATTGTTTCCGCTGATTCTAGACAAATTTATAAAGGGTTGAATATCGGGACGGGAAAAATCATAAAAAAAGAAATGAAGGGTATTCCCCATCATTTGCTTGATGTGGTAAATCCTAAAAATAAATTTACAATCGCAGAATATCAGAAGAAAGCTATCTGCGCTATAGCGGAGATTATAAAAAAAGGTAAAATTCCGATTATTTGCGGAGGAACCGGATTTTATATTGATGCAATAACTAAAGGAGCGGTATTTCCGGAAGTTCCACCTAATAAAAAACTTAGAAAATCTTTAGAGAAAAAATCAACAGTAGAGCTTTTCAAAATATTAAAACATTTAGATTCCAGGCGAGCAAAAAATATCGACAAAAACAATAAAGTAAGATTAGTAAGGGCGATTGAGATAGTAAAAGCTCTGGGCAAAGTTCCCCTGCTAAAAAATAAAAAATCTGATTATAAATTCATAAAAATCGGTTTATATTTACCACAAGACAGATTGAAAAATAAAATAGAAAAAAGAGTAGAAAAAATATTTAAAGCTGGTTTATTGAACGAGATAAAAAAACTGAAAAAAACCAGGGTATCGGAGAAAAGGCTGAAAGAATTTGGTTTTGAATATTGGAACCCCACAAAAGAAAAAGTACTAAGTGAAACTATTAAATACACAAAAAGACAAATGACATGGTTTAAGCGCGATAAGCAGATAAAATGGTTTGATGCGTCAAAGAAAAATTTAGAGAAAAATATTTTACTTAAATTGAAGAAAGATTTTTAGTTACTCTCTCTTTGGTTGTAAAGCTGAAATCATGTTCAAAAGATTTACCTATAATCATTTCATATATTTCAATATATCTACGAGATAATTCAGCAATAAGTTCAAGAGGGGCTTTGGGTAATTCTTTATCTTTATATGGGTCACAGTGTTCTTTGAACCAGATTCTTAAAAATTCTTTATCAAAGTATTCAGGCTCTTCTCCCTTGTTGAAACGTTCTTCATAAGTCCCAGCTTTCCAGTATCTGGAAGAATCTGGAGTATGAATTTCATCTATAAGCATCAATTTACCATTTTCATCTATTCCCAGTTCATATTTCGTATCTACCAATATGAGTCCGCGCGAAAATGCTACTTCCTGCCCCCTTTTAAATAATGCTTTCGCCACCCTTTCCACTTCGGTTACCATCTCTTTTGTAAGTAGCCCTTCGGACACTATTTCCGCCAGAGTGATAGGCCTGTCATGCTCGTCAGATTTGGTAGTAGGATTGAAAACTGGTTCTGCCAGTTTCTGATTTTTCTTCATTCCTTCAGGCAGAACAAAATTGCCGAAATCGCGCTTCCCTTCTTTATAATGAGTCCAAAGCGAGGTACCTGTTACACCTGTAATATACCCACGCATTACGCATTCAATTGATAATGGTTTACATTTTCTAGCAACAACTACATTTGGGTCGGGTGTATTTAAAACATGATTTTCTATTATATCTTTAGTCTGATTAAACCAAAACAAACTGATTTGATTCAAAACCTCGCCTTTGAAAGGTATAAAAGCGATATTTCTGTCAAAAGAAGAGTGCCTGTCGGTTGATATAAGCGTAATATGGTCAGGTTTGATATAAATATCTCTTACTTTCCCGACTTTTTTTTCTCCAAGATTGGTAAAATTTGTTTCTACCAAAACATCATTAATATGCTCTTTTATTTTTTCTATGTTCATATATTTATATTAAAACAACTCTTTTATTACTTTTAATAATTTTACCAATTTCATAAATTTTAAATTTTGGATAACTCATTAAAACCTTTTCTATTTTATTTTTTTCTTCTTTTGGAACAATAAGCACTAAACCAATTCCCATATTAAAAGTACGATACATATCTTGTTCCGGAATGTTTCCTATCTTTTGCATAAAAGGAAAAATTGGCAACATAGGCCATGAGTCTTTTTTAATTTCCGCGGCAAGATTTTCTGATAATACCCGCGGAATATTTTCGATAAACCCTCCACCAGTTATATGAGCAATACCGCGAATATTTATTCCTTGATTAAGCATTTCAAGCACCGGCAAAGAATAATTGACGTGAATTTTCAATAATGCTTCCCCTACTGTTTCTTTTAATTCGTTTATTTTTAGATTTACATTATATCCTGCTATTTCAAAAAATAATTTTCTGGCAAGTGAAAAACCATTAGTGTGCAGACCGCTTGAAGAAAAACCTAAAATAATATCATTTTCTTTTATTTTTTCTCCGGTAATAATTTTATCTTTTTCCACCACACCGGTAATGCATCCGGCAATATCATGCTCTCCTTTCATATACGTACCGGGCATTTCTGCTGTTTCTCCTCCTATAAGACTCACATTATTTTCTCTGCAAGCTTTTGACATTCCGGAAACTATAGATTCCATTATGTTTGGGTCTAATTTATCATGAGCCACATAATCAAGAAAAGTAAAAGATTTGGCTCCCATAGAAAGTAAATCATTACAACAATGATTTACTATATCTTCTCCAACAGAGTCATATTTATTCATTAACTGAGCCACAGAAAGCTTTGTCCCAACGCCATCAATACTCTGAACAAGTACAGGATTTTTATATGGTTTTAAAACCTTGCCGATATCATAGAGTCCGCCAAAACTTCCGATACCAGTAAGAACAGCATTTCCATGAGTACTAGCAACATCAGCTTTGATTCGACGTACCACTTCATTTCCTACGTCAATATTTACTCCAGCTTCCGAATATAGATCATTCATAGTTTATACAACTTATTATTGAAGATATTTTTTATAACCGATTTTAAATAATTTTTCACTTTTTATTTTTATTTCATCACTCATTTTTTCTTTATAAATAATGAGTTTTTTCTCAAGATTTTTATCGGAAAGAGCTAAAATTTGAATAGCTAATAACCCCGCATTCTTTGTGGCATTAATGCCTACAGTAGCCACAGGCACTCCGGGAGGCATTTGACTGGTGGAAAGAAGAGAATCAAGTCCATCTAAAGTTTTTGCTTTAATTGGTATACCTATTACCGGTAGCGTGGTAAGAGACGCTATCACACCTGCCAAATGCGCTGCTCCACCAGCTCCAGCAATCAATATTTTTATTCCATGATTTTTAGCATTAGCGACATATTGATGGACTAATTCAGGGCTACGATGCGCTGAAG
This sequence comes from Candidatus Nomurabacteria bacterium RIFCSPHIGHO2_02_FULL_35_13, assembly GCA_001785515.1. Lineage (GTDB taxonomy): Bacteria > Patescibacteriota > Minisyncoccia > Phycocordibacterales > UBA9973 > UBA9973. Next base: position 36,728 of record MFTY01000004.1, read on the forward strand.
CAACTGTTATATCATAAGAAATGCCAAATTCTTCTAAAATTTTTGCTACCTCGCTCATAACTTCCAAATCAGAATCTGAACCCATAAGTATTAGAACTTTTGCGTCTTTTTTCATAAGTTTATTTTAACATTAAAAGTAAATAAAACAACTTATTCAAATTCTGTTGTTGCCGGGGGTTTTGGTGTCATATCAAAAAATACACGTACTATATTTTTATGTTTTGTAAGTGCGCTGATAATTTCATTTACAATTTTCTCTGGAAAATAGTATCCTTTGACTGTCATAAAATCCGCTGTTTGCACGGCGCGAATGGCAAGAGAATGTCCATAAACACGTTCGTCGCCTTTGACTCCAACAGAATTAACGCCTAGCAACGCTACAATAAGTTGAGAAATATTTTTCGTTAAACCATATTTTTTGATAATATCTGTTACTGTTTTGTCCGCTTCTTGCACTAATTTAATTTTTTCTTTTGATACCGGTGTACCGACAACTCTCAAATACAATCCTGGACCTGGAAAAGGATTGCGTTCATATACAGACTTGGGAAGGTTAAGAGCACGAGCAAGCTCTCGGACTTCGTATTTGAATAAATTTCTGAATGGATGTAAATCTTTCACTTTCCATGCTAAACCAACATTATGATGCGTTTTAATCATTACTGATTGCCCTATTTTACCACTTTCAATAATATCAGTCGCTAAAGTTCCCTGCACAATAAAATCGGCATTATGCTTTTTTATTTGTTTTTCGAATATTCTTTGATAAACAACGCGAAATTTTTTTCGTTTTTCTTCCCCGTCGATTGTTTTACTGATATTTTTTATAAATTCTACGGCAGCTGAAATTACAATAAGTTTTTTTACTCCTGCATTTTTTGCATTTTCTTTTAATTCTATAAGTTCATTTTCCCTAAATCCACCCGTATCTATAGCCACACAAATAAGTCTTTTTCCTAAAACAGGGCTAAGAATTCTAGCTAAGGTGGTAGAGTCCACTCCTCCGGAAAAACCCAAGATAACATTTGATTTATTTTTTACAACCTCAAGAACTTCTTTCTGAATTTGATGAATTAAATTTATAGGATTCCAATCTTTATCGCATTTAGAGAGTGTAAGAAAATTCTGTAATATTTTTTTGCCTTCTGTCGTATCAATAACTTCCGGGTGAAATTGAATTCCTAATACACGATTATTTTTATTGCTCATAGCGGCAATTCCTTTTGATTTGGCAATAGAAATAAAACCTTTTGGCAACGCAATTACCGTATCTCCATGACTTGCCCAAACTTTTGTTTTTTCTTTTACATTTTTAAAAAGTGGATGTTTTTTATTTACAGATACTTCCGCTGGTCCGTATTCACGATGCAAAAAAGGTTTTTCTACAACACCCCTGAGTTTATGCGCAAGGAGTTGCATTCCATAACAAATACCTAGAATTAAATATTTTTTACCGGTAATATCCAGCATTTTTGGAAGTCCGGGCGCTCCATCGTTATGCACACTCCAATTGCTGCCAGAAAGAATAACCGCCTTTGGCGTGTTATGTTTCAGCCATTTATCGGCTTTTTTAACTGGTAATATTATGCCTCGCACACCAAGCTCGCGTAAAGTTCTTCCGATAACAAGCGTATATTGCGAGCCGTAATCCACGATAAGAATTTGTATGTCGTCCATAATATATGCTAGTATACACAATATATTATGTCTTCAAAAGCAAAGGGGGAAGGAAGAAAAAATTTTGAAGAAGGTCTTACTTATGACGATGTATTGTTAGTGCCTCAATACTCTGAAATTTTGCCACGGGAAGTTGATACAACTTCTCATCTTACTAAAAAAATAAAGCTCAATGTTCCAATTATTTCCGCCGCTATGGATACCGTAACTGAAGCAGCAATGGCAATAGCTATGGCGCAAGAAGGAGGAATAGGGATTTTACATAAAAATATGAGCATTGAGAAACAAGCAGCTGAAGTGCGTAAGGTTAAGCGTTCTGAAAGCGGAATGATTCATGACCCTATAACTTTGACTACAGAAGCATTATTAAAAGATGCTCTAAAAATTATGAAAGAAAACAAAATTGGCGGTATTCCGATAGTTGATAAAAATATGCAGTTAAAAGGAATACTGACTAATCGTGATTTAAGATTTCAAAAAAACTTGGAACTTTCAGTAGGGCAAGTAATGACAAAAACAAATTTAATAACCGGCAATATTAACACAGACTTAAAAGAAGCGGAAAAAATACTCACAAATCATAAAGTTGAAAAATTGCCTTTAGTTGATAAACAAAATAAACTTATCGGACTTATCACTTACAAAGACATAATGAAAGTAAAGTCACGTCCAAATTCTTGCAGAGATGATTTTGGCAGGTTGCGAGTAGGGGCGGCGGTAGGAATCACTTCTGATACTTTAGGGAGAGTAAAAATGCTCTTACAAAATGAGGTTGATACGATAGTTATTGATACCGCTCACGGTCATTCAAAAGGAGTGATTGAAATGTTGAAAAAAATAAAAAAAGAATTTCCAAAATTGGAAGTTATTGTTGGAAATATTGCCACCGGGGAAGCAGCTCTGGATTTAATTAAAGCCGGAGCCGATGCGATAAAAGTAGGTATTGGTCCTGGGTCAATCTGCACTACACGCGTAATTGCTGGCGTAGGTTTTCCTCAGTTTTCTGCCGTATATGAAGTGGCAAAAGCGATAAAGAACACAGGAGTGCCAGTTATTGCTGATGGAGGTATCAGAAATACCGGAGATATACCGAAAGCTTTAGCTGCTGGAGCAAGTTCCATTATGACAGGTTCCCTTTTCGCTGGGGTAGAAGAATCACCGGGCGAAACCGTCATTTTTGAAGGTAGAAAATATAAAACTTATCGAGGTATGGGTTCTATTGAAGCCATGCAACAGGGTTCCAAAGACAGATATTTCCAAGACACTGAAGACGATATAAAGAAACTTGTGCCGGAAGGCATAGTTGGTAGAGTTTCTTTTAAGGGAAATCTTTCCGAAGTTATTTACCAGATGGTTGGCGGATTACGGGCAGGCATGGGATATTGTGGAGCAAAAAATATAAAAATTCTTCAAGATAAAGCAAAATTTGTGCGAATTACACAATTTGGCATGGAAGAAAGCCATCCACATGACGTTGTTATTACTAAAGAATCCCCAAATTATAGTTTAGGCAAATAAAATTCTAGAATGAAAAAAAATAAAAATAAAAATGGGTTCGTAGATGTGGTTGTCGGTCTCCAATGGGGAGATGAGGGAAAAGGCAAAAATATAGACGAACTTCTTTCTCGTGGAGAATATTCAGCGGTCGCGCGTTTTCAAGGCGGAGCAAACGCCGGTCATACCTTGAAATATAAAAATACCACTTTTATCGGGCATATTGTGCCGTCCGGGTGCTTGCAGAAAAATATAGAACTATATATAGGTAATGGCGTAGTAGTTGATGTAATTTCCCTGCTGAAGGAAATGTCTGAGCTCAAAAAAATGGGTTTCAATGTCGCTCCGCGTTTGTATATTTCCAATCGGGCAAAATTAGTTTCTTATCTTCACCCATTTCTGGACCAAGCGGAAGAATTTTACAGAAGTAAAGGTGGAGCAAAAGTGGGAACTACCGGCAGGGGTATAGGTCCGGCCTATAGCGATTCGCGATCTCGCCGAGGACTTTTGATAGGCGATGTGTTGCATCCTGATTTTAAGGAAAAAGAATTAAATCTTTCAAGATTTCATATGGATTTTCTTGAGATGTACAGGAAAAGATACGGTTTTAAATATTCAGAAAACGCGATAAAACAAGCAAGAAAAAATTGGCTGGATGCGATAAAAAGTCTAAAAAAACTTCAGGTTTGTGATTTGTCTTTCTTGATACAAAAAAGATTATTAGAAGGCAAGAATATCTTGGCTGAAGGAGCGCAAGCGGTGATGCTCGATGTCGATTTCGGGGATTACCCGAATGTCACAAGTTCAAACACCTTGCCCGCCAATGTGTCTTTAGGCCTCGGCATACCACATACTGTTATCAGAAATGTATATGGCGTGATTAAAGCTTATACTACGAAAGTAGGTGGAGGTAGTTTCCCTTCCCGTATTGAAGATGCAAATCTGGAAAAGCTCTTTCAAAATGCCGGTTATGAATTCGGAGCTACTACCGGGCGTCCCAGGATGTGTGGTTGGCTTGATTTATTCGCGCTTCGTTATGCCTTAGGATTATCCGGGGCAAATAAAATCTTCATCAACAAAGCGGATATATGTCTCTCGGATAAAATAAAAGTTGTAGTCGGATATAAAATTAAAGGAAAAAGATTGAAAGATTTCCCTCTTTATCTTAATCAAGTGGAAAAAGTGATTACCGAAGAAATACCCGGTTGGGGAAATAAAAATTATAGAATAAAAGAAAAGAAAAAAGTTTCCAAGGAATTAGCTTTGTATTTAAAATATATAAAAAATAAGTTATCCGACTTGAACGTGAAAATAATATCAGTCGGTACCGGTCCAGACCGAGAACATTTTTTTAATTGGGATAATTAATTTATAACAAATATTTTCCTATATCTTTACGATACTGCATTCCTTCAAAAGATATTTTAGATACAGCTTCATAGGCTATATCTAAGGCTTTTTTCAAATCACTGCCAATCGCGCTCACCCCCAGCACTCGTCCGCCGTTGGTAATTAAATTGTCTTTTTCTATCTTAGTGCCTGCATGAAATACAATAATATTATTATTGCGTTCCGCCTCTTCTATGCCTCTAATAATTTTTCCTTTCTCATAAGAGCCCGGATAACCTCCCGAAGCAAGTATAATAGTGCAAGCATAAATCGATTTCCATTTTATTTTAATTTCATTGAGCTTTTGGTCAACACATGCATTAATAATTTCCAGTAAATCTGTTTCAAGCAATCTCATATAAGTTTCTGTTTCCGGGTCGCCAAAACGCGTATTGTATTCGAGAATTTTAGGACCACTCTCTGTTAATATGAGACCGGGATAAATCACTCCGGAGAAGGTATTTTTATCTTCATTCATTTTAGATAAAGTAGGCGCGATTATTGTTTTCTTTATGTTGTTTAGAAGTTCGTTTGTAACAAAAGAAAGCGGGGCAACTGTTCCCATACCTCCGGTATTTGGCCCTGTGTTTCCTTCTCCTATGCGTTTATGGTCTTGCGATGTCGGAAAAATGGAATAATTTTTACCATCTGAAAACGCATGGATAGAAATTTCCCGGCCTATTAAAAATTCTTCAATTATGACTTCATTTCCGGATTCGCCAAAAATCTTTCTTACCAAAATGTCTTCCAGCGCCTTATGAGCTTCTTCTGTTGTTTGAGCAATAATTACTCCCTTACCAAGAGCCAAACCGCTGGCCTTGATTACAATCGGTAAACTTTGAGTATCAATATATTTTACCGCTTCATTAAAATCGGAAAAAACTTTAAATTTTGCCGTTGGTAAATCATATTTCTGCATAAAATTTTTAGCGAATGCTTTTGAAGATTCGAGTTGAGCGGCTTTTTTCGTCGGTCCAAAAATTCTCAAATTTTCTTTTTGAAATTCATCCACAATACCAAGCGCCAAAGGGTCATCAGGAATGGCAAGAGTTAAATCAATTTTTTCTTTTTTTACAAATTCTATTAATGCAGGAATATTTTTTGCATCTATAGGAACATTTATTCCAATTTTTTCCGTTCCCGCATTCCCGGGCGCAAAATAAAGTTCACCGCACATTGGCGACTGTTTGATTTTCCATCCGATAGCATGTTCCCGTCCCCCGCTTCCGATTATTAAAATTTTCTGTTTATTATCCATTAGGATACAATTTTATGGCTAATTCTTTGCATTCTTCTAGTATTTTTTCTTCTCCAGGTAAAACAAGTGGAATTTCACGAATAAATTCTTTTACTTTGCCTTCACTGAAATCTTTTAAGGTTTCAATCTGAACTTTGTGTTCTGTTGGAAGCACTCGAGCCTGTAATATTTCTACTGTATCATCTATAAATATTGGAACTTGTTCTCTTTTTATTATTTTTCCTTCATCAAAATTAGACGTCACATAATGAGCCGTTGCTTCTGTCCAAAAATCACGGTTTGTTCTTCGAACAAATTCTATTCGTGCTTGATGCACTCGCAAGCCGAACATTCCAGCTCCTCCAAAATCCGGCTTACCCGTGTCTAGTGGTCCGGGATGTTGATTTACAATCATTCCTTTATAAGCTTCACAAACGTTTCTAGGTGTTTTTACCAACCAACCATATTGACCAATAAAGTCTACATCCCTCTCTTTACATAAAGAAATAATAGCTTGACCAAAATCTTCTTCTGAAGAAAATGCTCTTCGATTTAATACTACGACATCTTCTTCTTGCATCCCGAGATCCAATGCTTTTTTTATACCTAGAATATTAGATTTACTTGCAATAACAAGTACGGGAACAATATTTTGCAATATATTATTCTTGCAAGCTTTTAATATTGCTTCCATTGTTGTTCCCCCGCCTGATATAAATAATGCTATTCTCATCCCGTACGAAATTCAGTTAAATTAATAAATTGACCAATCCCCTATTACGAAACTTCTTTAATAAGATTTCGTACGGGACTCATAATTAAACGTTATGTTTTATTTCTTTTTCGTGTTCAAAAATAGGCAACGGATATTCTCCATTAAAAGCGGAAAGCGAGAATCTTTTTCTAGGCAAGCCAGTTGCTTTTACCATGCCATCTATGGAAAGAAATGATAAAGATGTTGCGCCTAAATATTGACGGGTTTCTTCTATTGTTTTTTGCGAAGAAATAAGATTTTCTTGTTTAGGAGTATCTATTCCATAAAAATCAGGAAACTTAACCGGAGCTGAACCAACTAAAAAATGAACTTCCTTTGCCCCAGCATCAAAAAGCATTTTAATAATCAGCTTGGAAGTGGTTCCACGAACTATTGAATCATCTATTACTCCAACGCGTTTGTTTTTAATAACGCTTCGAAGTATGGTTAATTTCATTTTCATTTTTTTATCACGATCTACCTGTAAGGGTTCAATAAATGTGCGATGAATATACCGATTTTTATTTAAAGCCATTTCAAAAGGAACACCAGAAGCTTGAGAATAACCGATTGCTGCTGGAATAGAAGTTTCTGGCACAGGCACTACAACATCAAGTTTAATATTGGGATGTTCTTTAAATAACATTTTTCCAAAATTTTTACGGACTTGATAAACAGACTTTCCCATCATCAAACAATCGTGACGAGAAAAATAAACAAATTCAAAAATATCAAATTTTGGCTCTTCTTTGGCTAAAATTTTACTCTTCATTCCTTTTTTTGAAATAATTATCATTTCTCCGGGCAATACTTCTCGTAAAAAACTGGCGCCTACGGTTCTGAGAGCGCACGTTTCAGAAGCTATAATTGTTTCATTTTCTCTTTTTCCAATTACCAAAGGACGAATGCCTCGCGGGTCCCGAAAAGCCACTAATTCTTTATTTGAAAGAGCTACGCAAGAAAATGCTCCAGTAAAAAGCGGATATGATTTTTCTATGGCTTTTGACAAAGACAATTTTTTTTTCATGTAAAAACCAACAGCTTTTGCCATTAGTTCCGAATCAGAATTGTTCTTGATTGGCACTTTATTTTTTTTAAGAAAACTTTCCAATGCCTTTGTGCTTGGAAGGTTTCCGTTATGAGCAAAAGAAACAGTGTTATTAAAAATAATCGGTTGAGCATGTTTTGAACTAGTGCCGCGAGAAGTTGAATAGCGATTGTGTCCAATGGCGGCAAAACCAGGAAGTTTTTTCATAATTTTTTCAGTATAAACTTGACTGACTAATCCTGAACCTTTATGAAAAAATATTTTTTTTCCATTAGTTGAAACAATACCGGTTTGTTCTTGCCCGCGGTGTTGAAGGGCAAATAAACCGAAATAAGTTTGACGAGACGCTATGCCGGGAGCATTAAAAATTCCAAAAACTCCGCATTTTTCATTTAATTTATTCATTGTCTGAAATATTTAATTGCATTTTTAAATAATAAAATTCCATCTCCATCTTTCTTAAGATTACCTTCTGTTTTTCTAACTTGCCAAAGCGGAGAATGGTGGAAAAACATAGCCCTCTCCGGATGAGGCATCATCCCCAATACTCGTCCATTATACCCGACTACGCCCGCAATGTCATACATGGCGCCATTGGGATTTTTTTCTAAATTTTGGAAACTGCAGATTTCTCCTTTTACATAATTTAAAGCTATTTCTTTTTTTCTCTTCATTTCTCTGTATTTTTTTGAATCAATGACATAGCGTCCTTCTCCGTGCGCAATAGGCAAAGATATATTCTTAATACCATACAGCCATGGACTTTTACCTTCAATTTTTAAATCTACCCAACGGTCAATATATTTTCCGTTTTTATTATAGGTTAATGCTCCCGGCAATATTCCCAAAGATGTTAATATTTGAAAACCATTGCATATCCCTATCATTAAAGTATCACGAGATAAAAATTCTTTTAATTCTTTTGACAGATGATTTTTTAATTTATTGGCGTATGCCTTACCACTACCGGTGTCATCGCCATAAGAAAAACCTCCTGGAAACGCCAAAATTTGATATTCAGAAAGCATTTTCGGCATAGCAATCAAATCATTTATATGCACAATGTCCGCCTTCCCGCCCGCAGATTCAAAGGCGAATTTTGTTTCTTCTTCGCAATTTAACCCATAACCTGAAAGAATGATGACTTTTGGTTTTTTGATTTTTATTTTTTTCATGGTTCGATTTTTACTCACCATGACCCTGAGTTTATTCGAATGGGTCATAACATTTTATTTGAAAAATCATGATAAATATCATGTAATTTTTTGACATTAGATTCAATTATTTTTTTATTCGAATCCGTAATTATAAATTTGTTATCTTTTGAAACCCATCCAATTTTTTTATATGAAATTCCTTTAACTGTTTTTTCAAATTTAGAGACATTTTTAGGTAAAACTGAAACAAGAATTCTCCCCTGGCTTTCGGAAAATAGTCTTACATCTACGGAGGAATTGCCTCCGTATAATGAAGAAATCCTGCCCGGCATGTCTGAAAGAGAAACTTTGCATCCCAACATTCCACCAACAGAAGCTTTTGCCAGCGCAACAGCTAAACCGCCGGAGGTAAGAGATATAGATGAGGAAATTAATTCCTTTTTGATTACTTCCTCTAAAACTAAATAGGTTTTTAAATTATTTTTTAAATCAACCTTGGGAACATTATTTCCAATACTGTTGTTTCCTTCTTTCTTGGCTAGGAATTTATAATATTCGGATGCCCCAAGTTCGTCATTTGTTTCTCCTAACAAATAAATAACATCACCGGAATTTTTAAATTCAGGAGAAACAATTTTATGAATATCTGGAACAACGCAAATAGCTGAGATTAAAATTGTAGGTGGAATTGATATTGCTATAGGATTATTTTTTTCATCATATCCTTTAAAATCATTAAACATGCTATCTTTTCCGGAAATCAAAGGAGTGCCATATCCGACTGAATAATCATAACAAGCTTTGACTGATTCTATAAGCTGAGCAAGACGATTCTTATCGTAAGAAGAACACCAGCAGAAATTATCTAAAATTGCCAAATGCGACAGAGTTCCTCCGCAAGCAATTACATTTCTGATCGCAGTGTCTAAAGCGCAAGCTGTCATATGATAAGTGTTAATATCTCCGTATGACGGATAAAGACCAGCGGACAAAATCACTCCTTTAGAAGCTGAAAAAACAGGACGAAAGACTTGCGCATCGGTATTTATGCGTCCCCGGCCGGAAAGAGGTTTTAAAACGGAAGATGCCTGAACTTCGTGGTCATATTGTTCCGAAATGAAAGAAAAACCGCTAATATTTTTATTAGCAAGCAATTCTTCTAAAATTTTAGTTTTTGAATTTTTTGCAATTTTCGCCTCGCCCGTAAGGCTATGGCCGAGGGGTTCAGGAAAAATATTTACAATAGCTTTGCTTTCAAGAGAACGTTTTGGCAATCCGTTATGCAAAAATTCTAAATCAATATCAACGATGGTTTTACCTTCATATTTCACTACACATCTTCCGGAATCGGTAAATTCTCCTATCACCACCGCTTCAACTCCGTGATTTTCCATAAGTTTTCTGAATACTTCCCATTTTTTCTTTGGAACAGAAAGAGTCATCCTTTCTTGAGACTCTGAAATCCAAATCTGCCACGGCTGTAATCTGGGATATTTCAATGGAACTTTTTCCAAATCCACAAGAGCGCCATTACACTCTTTCGCCATCTCCGCAACTGAACAAGAAATACCTCCCGCACCATTATCAGTAATGCTGTTATATAAATTCATCGCTCGCGCTTCTTTTACTATTGCGTCACTTAATTTTTTTTGGGTAATTGGGTCACCTATCTGCACCGCTGTCGCCGGGCTGGAAGAATCCATCGTTACTGAAGAAAAAGTAGCGCCATGAATGCCGTCTGCGCCTACCCTTCCGCCAATCACAACAATATAATCGCCAGCTTCCGTTTTTTTCTCATGAGAAAGTTTTCCATTTATTTTTCTCGGAATAATTCCAACTGTTCCCACAAAGACCAAAGGCTTTCCTCTAAATCTGTCGTCATATTTCACAAATCCGGAAACTGTCGGAATTCCGGAACAATTTCCGCCGACATTCACGCCTTTTATGACTCCTTCCATAATACGTTTCGGCGGGAACATTTTTTTTCTTTTTTCATTGCTTGCCCGTCCGAAGTCTTTAGACGAAGGAGGGTCTCTATATAAAGCCCTGGTGTCTTCAGGATTTCCAAAACAAAAACCATACGCATTTGCAACAGGTTTTGCTCCGAGTCCGAAGCCAATAGTGTCTCGATTTACCCCTACAATGCCCGTAATTGCCCCGCCAAACGGGTCAAGCGCAGAAGGACTATTGTGAGTTTCAACTTTATGCGTCACTAAATAATCTTCATCAAAAACAATACCGCCGGAATTGTCAGAAAAAACCGAAACGCAAAAGTCTTTATTTCCCTTTTGTTTTCTTATTAAATTTGTAGCGCCCTTTATGTAAGTTTTATATAGACCGTCTTTTATATCGTCTATTTGATTTGCAAAAATAGTATGTTTGCAATGTTCGGACCACGTTTGTGCTAAAGATTCTAATTCTATATCTTTCGGGTCTCGTTCAAGTTTTTTAAAATATTTCTGAATCACTTTCATTGAAGCAAGGTCCAGAGCTAAAGGACCTCTACGCGCGCCAGTCTCATCTAAAATTCCTTCACGACCGATTTTTATCAATTCTTCATCGGATACCGAAAGTGAAACAGGGATTACTGGAATGCGTTTTTCTAAAATTACTTCTGGCGCTTTAAGCGGTAATCCTTTCGTTTTTACAATTTCTTTCACGCCGGCAATATATGCGCGCTCAATTAAAGGATTATGCAAAGATAGGGCAATTTTTTTAACATCTTCTAATTTAACTGAACCGGAAATTATGAAAACCTTAGAAGTATAAATTTTTAAATTTGCATCTTTCTTTAAATGTAACAAATCAACAACGGTTTCTTTCGCTGTATTTCCCACATTATCCGTGACCCCCGGCAAAAAGCCGATTTCAATAATGTAATTGAATTTTCCAGCATTTTTTAAAATTTCATTAATTGAGAATTTTTCAATAATCGGATTTGTCAGCATTTTTGCGGATTGTAGTATCTGCTCATTAGAAAGACTTGAATCTACCAGGTATGAATCAATTATTGATATAGTTTTCACTTTTCCTGATATATTAAGAGAATTCCATGACTTTAAAAACAGCCTTTCCCGGCTGTCTTTTATTTTAGGAATTACGTATATCCTCGATATCATATGCAGTCATTATAATACAAATTTAGGAAATAAAAATATATTTTGTGAATTGACTTTTATATAATTTTCTGTTAATCTTCTTATTAATTTCATGACAGAAACCAGAGAGAAAAAAATAAACAACAAAGTATTTACGAAAAATGATATTATCAATCTTTGGCATATATTTAGTTCTCAACATTTATCTCAAAAAAAAGACGAAAGAACTTCTCCAGAAATGCAAGTAAGATGCACAGATGGAACACGTTATGAAAATAAAAACGAGGAATTATTATCTCAAGGAAATATATTTGATATAAAAAAAATTGAATCTATAAATTTTGAATATCGTAGTTTTTTAAAAGAATATAAAAGAATAACTATTGAATTAACTCATGGTAATAGTAATTATCGTAATATCTTAACTGTAAAAGGAGATGAGGGTCTTTGGGTTGCCGGTACTTTTAATAAATTTGAAATTTTATTAAATTCAGTTAAACCACAAAATAACTGGTTTGTTAATTATCAGACTTCTATTTTAATATTAAGTACATTTTTTTTATCGAATGTCTTACTAAAAATAATAACTTATTTATATCCACAATATCTTGGTAATTTATATCCTCATAGTATTTCAATTCTTGATTATATAGTTGGTATATTCTTTTTTATAGTTTTAGGGTCTATATTATCTATATATTTAGTTAATTGGGTAATAAAATTATGGCCTAACATTGAATTTGATTTCGGACCAGAACATGAAAAGTTAGAAAAAATTAGAAGGACAAGAATATGGAGTTTTTTTTCTCTAATAATATTTCCTTTTTTACTTTCACTTATACCTTTCTTAAATTAAGATTTCTGCGGGCGATGAGAGAATCGAACTCCCGACATCGGTTTTGGAGACCGAAGTTATGCCACTTAACTAATCGCCCAACATAAAGAACATACGATATTATCGTAAAATTAAGTATATCAGAATAAGCATGAAATAAGAATTACTTCTTTATTTCCTTATGCTTGGTCTGTTTTCTGCACCATTTGCAGTATTTTTTCAGCTCGATTTTTTTAGTTACGAGTTTCTTGTTTTTACTGGACCAGTAATTTATGCGCTTACAGGTGGAACAGGCAAGTTTTATAAGTCTTTCTTGTGACATAATAATAGATTAATATAAAACCCTTTAAAATGCAACTTTATTTAAGAAACCGTGGTTTTTAATTTTTGTTCTCTTTTAAACCTTCCTATCGCAAGGTTAATCAATTTATCTAAAAGTTTTTTAAATGGCAGACCGCTTGCTTCCCATAATTTCGGATACATGCTGATATTAGTGAATCCCGGAATCGTATTTATTTCATTTACCAACACTTCTCCGTTTTTCCTAACAAAAAAATCCACTCGTCCCATTCCTTCACAATCCAAAACTTTAAAAGCTTTTACCGCTATATCTTGTATTTTCTTGATTGTATTTTTATCCAATTTTGCCGGTATTACGGTTATGGACCCCTGGTCTATATATTTGGCATCATAAGAATAAAATTCTTGATTGGCGATAATCTCGCCAGGTAGTGAAGCTACTGGGTGTTCATTGCCTAATACGGAACATTCAATTTCTTTTCCATTTATTGCCTCTTCAACTATAATTTTTGAATCATACTGAAATGCATCTTTTAACGCTTCTTTCCATTCTTTTTCGTTTTTAACTTTATGAATCCCAACCGATGAGCCCATATTTACGGGCTTAACGAATACAGGCAAACCTAAAGTTTTCGCAATTTTTTTAAATGGTATTTTTTCTCCTTTATATATGGTAACAAATTTACCAATGGAAATTTTAGCTTCTCTGAAAAGTCTTTTCATTATATCTTTATCCATACTAACAGCCGAGCCGAGCACACCCGGTCCGACAAAAGGCAAATTAAGAATTTTTAACAATCCCTGCATGCTTCCGTCTTCCCCGAAAGGACCATGAAGCACGGGAAAAATAACATCCATTTTCTGTAAGGAGTTTAAATTAAATTCCCCATTCCTACTTATTTTTACGGGAAATATTTGATATTTATTTTTATCCAGAGCTCCGGTAACGTTTTTGGCCGACATTATGGATACTTCGTGTTCAGCCGATTTGCCTCCGAAAAGCACTCCGATTTTTAATTTCTTTTTCATCCCAGTAGTAAAATTTAATTAATAATGTTTATCTTTACGTCTCGTAATCAAAAATTTACTACGGGACAAGTTGTTTTTTGAGTTTAGCACATTCCCGCCTGCAAAAGCCATACTTTAAGCATTGCGGGCAGGTATTACCTTAATACACCTCTTTTTGATAGCATTTTTCACAATATACCATTTCCGGGCGGTTCGGCGCATAAGCTGTTTCAAATTCATTTTGGCAATGATTTTTATGGTCGTGATTACTTTTATCACACATGCAATTTCTTTTCCATAATTTTAAAGATGGCATAATCTTAAACCTTTCATAGTGACGGCAGTTTGGACAAAAAATTGGTAATGGTATGTCATGTTTTTTGTAAAATTTAAGCTCATAATCTGTTAAACGAAAAGCAATATTGCATTGATGGTCACAATTCCCTTCATGAGCGCAACCCAGAACTTCTTTTAAAATATTTTCATTTACATCATCAATATTATCAGGAATTTTACCTGCTGGAATTGTAATATCAAAATTCTTTGCATCTGGTTCACGCCAAGGATAACCATTTTTTCTTGCTTCTTCCTTGGTAATTGGAAAAAACTCCTGCGCCGCAGTTTCATTGTAAGCCCATGTGCAAACTTCTATCGGAAAAAATTCACCGTATTCATATTTTCTTCCCGCTTTATCAATAAAAGGCATGGTACTCATTTGCTTGATGATTTCTGATTTTAATTTAATAAATTCCTCTTTGGAATAAATTTTATTAAAAATCGCATTTTCTGCGTTGCGAAGTGAAATACAACCGAAAATATTCGTGCAAAATCTGCAAGATTCAGTATAATCGGCGTCCCGCACAGAATCCATCGCTGAATAAGAAAACCTCACATTGTAATCATTCATGGCGCCCGCCATATAGTCATAGAGTAACTCTGATGTTCCTGCAAAATCCATATCCATACAATCTTTAGAGCCAAATGCTCTAAAACAATAACTGCAGTTTTCCATGTTGTATACTTCAAAACAGTTTTTACAGTTTTTTACATTTAGAAGATTATTTCCAGTAGAATTTGTGGCTTTGTTTATATTGCCAAAACGATATATAGCTTTTTTTCTCATCTGTTTAAATTCTTCCAAGAGAATATTGCGAGAAACTCTGCTTTTTAAATTAAATTTCTCCAATTCTTTAAAATATTCCTCTTTTGAATATTGTTTATTGCGAATACAGAATTTCTTATTACGCAAGTTGTAAGAAAGAATGCAATCGTTGCAATTAATGCAATCAATGGAGTAATAAGAATCCATGCAATTTCTACAAAGTAAAAGATATTGCGAATTGTAATTTCCTTGCGCCTCAACAGTTTCATATAAGCTTTCAGAACCGTTTATAACATTTAAACAATCTATTATATCTTTTGAATGATCTATGCATTTTGAATAAAAAATGTTTTCTGATTCCATCACTACGGAAGTAGATAAATAAACATTTTTAGCTTCTCCCACATGATTTGAATAATCTGAGTTAATTGCATTTCTTTGCCAAAGCATCAGTCTCGGAACCGTGTTGGAAAATTCTTTATATTGTTCAAAAAACGGCCTGGACATATCATATTCTCGTCCATAAGAAGTTGGGTCCCATTGGTCTCCTAACCAGCATTCCCGGCAATATACCGGAAAAGGCACCGATGCATGATACATAGATATGATATTCTTATTACAAAGATTACAGATACGGCGATATAATATTTTCTCGTTGCGCCAAACTAATCTGCGAGTAAGTCTGCATTCTGGACAAAAAGTCGGCGGAGGAACTTTTATTTTTTCATAAAATTTAAAATCTTCAAAATCTATTGTGAAATCTTTCTTACAGTTTTGACATATTTTTGTTTCACTTTTCATATTTAAACTATTCGCCTATTCGCGCGAATTAGAGATATTAAAATAATTTAATTACATCGTGATAGGTAACCAAAAGCATTAAAATAATTAGAATTGCAAAACCAACCATGTTGGCAATATTTGCAAATTTGGGATTTAAACGAGAACCTTTAATTTTTTCAATCAAAAGGAAAAGCAAGCGTCCGCCATCTAATGCCGGAAAGGGAATAAGATTTATTACGGCTAAATTCACAGAAATTAATGCGGTAAAAGAAAGCAGATATATAAAACCAAATTGATAGGCGTTGCCAACTATACCTATCATGCCAATAGGTCCTGTGACCGACGCAAAGCTTCCTTTGCCCATTATACCCTCTGCTATGAGCGTATAAAGCCCTATAACAGTGCTTTTTGTCACAAACCAGTCTAGTTTTAATCCCTCCCAAAAAGCTGTCAAAACAGGCAATTTAAGGGTTCCTATTTGGTCCATAGAGATACCTATAGAGAATTTTCCATCATCATTTTTTGGGGTAATTTCTATCATATTATATGCCGTATCTTTCCCTCGCAAATATCCGATTTCTATTTTATTACCCGGAGCGACAAAAGACCTTATTGTTTCAGGAGTAATGTAACTGGCAGTAAGGTCATTGTTTTTTATATAAACTATTTTATCTCCTGATTTTAATCCTGCTATTTCGGCTGGCGAATTGGCTAAAACTGAAACTACCACCAGATGAACATTTGTAGCGGAATATCCTTCTGGTTCGTTTCCAACCGAAGTAGGAAGTCCTGACATAAAACCCACGGAAAATAAAAGCCATGCCAGTAAAAAATTGGCAAAAATTCCAGCAAATAAAACCATAGCTTGCTGATATTTCGGCTTACTAACAAGACTTCGTGAAAAATCTTGCTTGGCTACCAAATCTTTTTCTAAAAATCCAACTTCCACGAAATCAGCTTCTTCAAAATTCTCACCGAAAATCTTCACAAATCCCCCAACCGGCAAAAGATTAAAACTATATTCAGTCTCCCCTTTTTTAAAACTGAATAATTTTGGCGGAAAACCAAAACCAAATTCATCTACCCTGATACCGAATTTTTTGGCAGTAAAAAAATGCCCAAACTCGTGAACTAAAACCAAAACCAGTAAAATTATTAAAAAAATAATTATGCTCATAAATCAATTATACTCTATCCTATTTTTTATCTTTTTCAAGCAAATTCATAATCCATGGAAAAGTCACAAAGCAAAAAATAAGTACTCCTATTATGAATTCTAGAATTCCTTTTTGTAGAAATCCCCAATATACTATCAATGCTATGGCCAGCAGAGTTAATATTGCATAAATGAAATTCGACATGTAAATTATTTATTCTAATAATCAAACTTCAAGTTAATTTTTCAAAACCAATCTGCGGGCAATCTGCGTTAACCTAACACTTCTTTTTCTTTCTTTTCAAAAATATCTTCCAATTTTTTATTTATTTCATCAATAATTTTCTGTAAATCTTCCTTTGCCCTGAACTTGTCATCCTCTGTTATTTTATCATTTTCTTCTTGTGCTTGAACATCATTCCAGATGCGTTCTCGTTCACGACGCACGGTTATTCTTGCTTCCTCTAATTTCTCTTTCAAAACCTTTACCAGTTTTTGCCTTGTTTCTGTCGTTAATTGTGGAAAAATAACTCGGATACCAGCATCGTCAACAGCTACCGAAAGTCCCAAATTGGCGCTAGTTATCGATTTTTCTATCTCTTTTATTTGGCTTTTATCCCAAGGCGCAATGCGTAAAGTTTTGGGGTCTTCAATGGAAATTGAGGCGACATTTTTTAAAGAAACATACGAACCATACGATTCTACGGAAATTCCGTCCAATATCATGGGAGATGCTCGTCCTATATTAAGCTGGCTGTATTCTTTACTCAAATATTCTGATACCTTATTTATTTCTGTTTTAAAATTTGAAAAATTATATTGCATAGTCTAATTATAACATTAATTAAAAATTCGGAGTAATTAAAGCTACAGATTCCATTAAGCTTTTTGCAGATGAGCCAGGTTGGTTTAAAAATTCGCGAACTTTGAAAAAATGCTTAAAAAAAGTAAAGTCAGAATAATTCTTTAGAAACTTGCTTTGCAATATGGTTTCAAGCGCATTTAAAAATTTTAAAGCTTTGGAACGAGCGCTTGATGTTTCAATTACTAAATTTTCCTCATCTTCTTCCGCTTCGGCTAACAATTCTTTTATAAAATCAATTCTATTTCTGGTGGGCATTGTTATAAATTTTTCTGCTTCCTTTAATTCATTTCCTAATTCTGTTTTTGTCCTGATTAAATAAAACCTGGAAACAAGGGTTTTTAAAAGAATATTAATATCAGGTATTATGATAAAAAAATGCGTATTTTCTATCGGTTCTTCAAATATTTTGAGTAAAGTATTTTGCGCCTCTAGCAAAAAATTATTGGCAGAAATTAAAAATATTTTTTTCCCGGTTGCCTCGCCCGTAGAGCTATGGCCGAGGGAAAAACTTTTCTCATATTCCATGGATTTTAAATTACGGGCATCTTCAATCTTAAAAGAATCTACATTTATGTGACAAAAATCAGGATTACCGGAAGTTTCTATCTTTAAATTTTTCATGAATTTAAAAATTTCCGGCACAATTTCTTCTTGTGCGCCTTCTATCAAATATGCGTGATGTAAATTATTTTTATCTAGATTATTTAAAATTTCCATTATTTTTTACTCAAGATTGTTTTTTTATAGACATCCAAATGTTCAAGAGCTATACCCGTGCCTTTTACTACGCAAAAAATAGCGTCTTCGGCCAGAGTTGCTTTTACTCCGGTTTTTCTATAAACCAAATCTGGAAAATTACGCAATTGCGATGAACCGCCTGTCATAATAATCCCATAATCCATAATATCAGAAGCGAGCTCTGGTGGAGTTTCTTGTAATACGTCCTTGATTGCTTTTATTATTTGTTTTAATTCTCCGTCTATTGCTTTGACTATTTCATTTGTTCCGACTTGAGCGGAGCGAGGCAATCCTTGAATAAAATCGCGTCCTTTAATTGTAACTCTAAGTTCTTCTTCTAAGGGAACGGCTGCGCCAATTTTTATTTTTACTTCTTCCGCTGTTCTGTCTCCTATCGCCAAATTAAAAGTCTTTTTTATATAATCGGCAATTGCCTGGTCAATTTTATTTCCGGCGCATTTTACCGATGTAGAAGCCACAATTCCGCCTAACGATATGACAGCCACATCTGTCGTGCCACCGCCAATATCAACTACCATATACCCCTTTGATTCATAAATTGGAATACCAGCGCCAATTGCGGCCAATATTGGTTCTTTTACCACGTAAGCATTCCTGGCACCCGCGCGTATAGCCGCTTCTATCACTGCCCTGCGTTCCGTGGAAGTAACGCCTGCCGGCACTGAAACCATCACGTCAGGTTTAAAAAGATTAAATCGTCCCAATGCTTTGTTGATAAAATAACGAAGCATGGCTTCTGTTACACGATAGTCGGCGATAACTCCGTCTTTCATTGGACAATAAGTAATGATGGAATCCGGCGTTTTTCCTATCATATCTTTAGCTTCAAAACCAATAGCTAAAATTTTATTATCTTGTTCAGAAACCGCCACTACTGAAGGCTCGTTTAAGACTATTCC
>MFTY01000004.1:56339-68207 GCA_001785515.1 Candidatus Nomurabacteria bacterium RIFCSPHIGHO2_02_FULL_35_13
CCTTAAAAAAAGGCCTTTTTAAAGCAGATTTAACTTATTTCACCGCGAAAGATATAAAAAATGGAAGTATCGTAAATATTCCCATCCGCAATAAAAAAATTTTGGGGTTAGTTGTTTCTTGCCAGGATGTCACGAATGCGAAATCTGATATAAAAGATATGTCTTTTAAATTAAAAAAAATAATTGAAGTAAAAGAACATTCTATTTTTAGAAATGAATTTTTGGAATCTGCGTTGGAAATAAGTTCTTATTTTCTTTCCAAGAAAAATAATGGAATCACGTCTCTCATCCCTTCTATCTTTCGAGAAAAATATGATGAGATAGAAAAATTTTCAACCAAGAAAGAAAACACGACAAGTATTTTTAAAAACATTAAAACGGAAAAATTACTTTTTCAGGCGGGGTTGGAAGACCGTATTTCTTTCTATAAAACCCTAATTCGCGGATATTTTGCTTTAAAAAAGTCTGTTTTCATAGTGTTGCCGACAGAATATGACATAGAGATATTTTATCAGTCGCTTTCCAAGGGTATTGAGAAGTTTACTTTTTCCATACATGGAGGAATAGGACCGAAAAAAATTATTAAAGAATATGAACAAATAATGAATTCTTCGCATGGCGTGTTGATACTGGGAACTGCGCAATTTTTATCAATTCCTCTTATGGATTTGGGAGTTGTAATAGTGGAACATGAAAATTCAAATGTTTACAAAATGTTTCCAAGACCTTACTTTGATTTAAGAATTTTTGCAGAATTATATGCGTCAAAAATAAACGCGAAATTTATATTAAGTGATACGTTACTGCGTTATGAAACCATAGCCAGAAAAGAAACAGAAGACTTTGGTGAAGTGTACCCAATGTCTTTTAGAACCAATTTTAATGAGTCAGCAATAAATATAATAGACCCAAATCCAAACAAAGAAGAAGAATTACAAAATTCATCTAAAAATTCTTTCAAAATATTTTCTGAAAAAAGTATCCAGGAAATAGAACATTCATTGAAGAACAAGAAAAATGTATTTATTTTTTCACTCCGCAAAGGTTTAGCCACTTACACTATATGTAAAGATTGCAATGAAACCGTAAGTTGCGAAAAATGTTTGGCGCCCGTAGTGCTTTATCTTTCCCGTGACAGTAAAAAAAGAATGTTCATCTGTAATAAATGCAATACTGAAAAAAACCTAGAAACCAAATGCGCGAATTGTGGAAGCTGGAATTTGATGCCTCTTGGAATAGGAACCGAAACTGTTTTTGAAGAAATAAAAAATAAATTTCCCCTCGGGCGTAGCCCTACGGGCGAGCCAAAAGTTAAAATTTTTAAATTAGATAAAGAATCGGTAAAAACAGCGAAAGAAGCGGAGAAAATCACAAAGGAATTCGAAAAAACACCAGGAGCTATATTGGTGGGCACGGAAATGACCTTTTTTTATCTAAGAAAAAAAGTCGATTTATCTATTATCGCTTCATTTGATAGTCTTTGGAGTATACCAAATTTCAAAATGAGTGAAAAAATAATTCAGCTTTTACTTTCCATAATTTCCAAAACGGAAGAAAAAATAATTATTCAAACAAAAAACAAGAACGACTCTGCGCTTCTTGCGGTTAAATCGGAAAATCTACTGCACTTTGTACGTGAAGAACTGGAAGACAGGAAAAGTTTAGGATATCCTCCTTTCAAACGTTTTATCAAAATTACTTATCTGGGCGATAAAATAAATTCAATTAATGCGAAAAAAACATTGAGAGAACTTTTTAAGGAATATAATCCCGAGGTTTTTAGCGGATTTACAACTAAAAATAAAAATAGGTACGCAACAAACGCATTGATAAAAATAGACCTTAAAAAATGGTCCTTACCCGAAATTTCTGCCAATTCTCTTATTGATGAAAATTTAAAAAATTTACTTTCTTCTCTTCCTCCATCTTATGAGGTAAGTGTAGACCCGGAAGATTTGTTATAAAAATATGGTAATTGACATATTTTCTGTATAGTTTATATTCTTAAACAAAGGAGGTGTTCTATGAAATACATATTCATACCCAAAATATTCCCGGAAGGGATATCTTTGGCAGAAAAGCTAGATTTGATGAAGTCCTTTGAGGCTTCGTCAGATCAAGAGGCCTTAAAAAAGGTAGGGCATAGTCTGCCGGGAAATCTCTACAAAGATATTTTGGTAGAAATGCCACAAGAAAACGGATTACATGAAAAGTAATCCGCGAGAGGGTGAAGGGTAGGTCTCGGAACAATGAGATCTATCCTTTTTTTATTTACGCAACAAGTACTGTAAACTCCCCTTTTTGTATGAAATTTAAAATAACCAATTAAAAAATCTTTTCAACAAACTTGGTTTTTCTGTTTTTATTTGAGATGATATTAAATTTGTGCCTGTTATTGTATTTGTAATATTGTTGGTTGGAATTTTATATTCTGGGGCTAAAATTGTTTTTCCTACTCCATTTTCATTTTTTATACTTTTTATAGGTTCTTTAGGTTGAGTTATTCCTTTGGAATTATGGCAATGATATTCTCCTGTAGATAATCCCCAACTTGAACAGTTTGTACGACAAGTATGACAACCATAAGAATCTGTTCTTCCTGAGTGAGCAAAAGAAATAAAAGGAATGATTAAACTAGAAATTATTAAACTGGGGATTATTTTTTTCATAAATTAAAAAAATCCATTAGGAAAAGGCCATATATGTGGCATTATAGAAAGCCATTCTGCAATTCTGATTAAAATTATTGGAACAAAGCCAATAAAATAAACAAAAACCTTTATTATAACCAATAATATTGTCCATAAAAACCCAAATATGACTAAAATTAACCCAAGTAAAGTCTCCATAAAAAAATTAATACCCAACACAAGTTCCCATAGCTAAACTTCCTGATGGAATACCGAGTAAACTAACACTCTTTGTAAAAACAGAAACACCAAGTTTTTTGTATATAGTGTGAGTTGTTAAATAAGTTCCCATTCCATCAATATATGTAATTTTTTCCTCATCTTCATTTATTTTTATAATCGGAACATTTGTAATAGTTTGAGTTGAATCTATATAACTTAACTGTCCCATTTGGGGATTATCAATTTTTGAAAATGTGAAGATAAGAGGATTTGTTTCTGGTTTAGGTAAATTATGAGATATTTCATTATTATAATAGTTAGTATTTAAAATTTGAGGATATGTACAAGTTATTTGAGTAGTAGAAGAAACATCATTCCCCGAAAATAGTTTTTTCACTTCTGTATTATTATTTTTATTTGTATTATTCAAAAAATACAAGATGATAAAAACAAAGAATAGCAAGATAAATAAAGATTTAAACCGATTTTCTTTTATAAAGTTTTTCATAAATTATTTTCCTTTATTTTAAATAAGGATTTCTGATTTTTATATTTTCAATTTTATTATTTAAATCTTGAACCTTAAAGTTTTGTTCGTAAATATCTTTATATAGATTAGAATAAAATTGTTTATCTGCTCTATTTGATAAAATTACTTCTACAGCAACAGTTCCAACTATTAAAACAAAAGCAACCAAAACTGCAATCATTATTTCATGATTTCTTGCTTCTTGTTTTTCATTTCTAAATTCTTGAGTATTAACTAAATTTTCTATTTTAGAAAAACGTTGAGAAATATCATCCAAAGATTTTGCTTGTGCTTCTACAAGTCCAACTATTTCCCTTTTTGTAGTTATAGGATCAGCCATAAAAATTTATTGCTGATAAAATCCCATAATATTTAAAACTCCATCTTTCTCTTCTGCTGCAATATCCCAGTATTTATATAGATGAAAATCAATACCACCGAATGCAACACCTTTTTGAAAAGTAACACCTGGTCCAAAACTAATACCATTAACAAAAATTGGTCTTTTGGGAGTTAAAGAACCATCTTGATTTTCAGTAAAAACATCTAGAAATTTATATTGATTTGCCATGATTATATTGTATCACTATTTAAATAATTTACGCAACGAGTACCGTAAACTCCCCTTTTTGGTGAATGGGATTTTGGGTTAAGTAATTCAGAAGTTCAGATGGTGAACCTGTTTTAAATTCTTCATAAATTTTTGTTATTTCACGAGCAATGCAGATTTTTTTGTTCGGGCAAAATTTTTGAAGCGATTCTAGGGTTTTTAAAATACGATGCGGAGATTCATAAAAAACCATTGTTCTTTTTGATTCAGAAATTTCTTTAAAAAGAGTTTCTCTGCCTTTTTTGTGAGGAAGAAAGCCAAGAAAAGTAAATTCATGCGTCGGCAATCCAGAAACCGAAAGCGCAGCTATAACAGCCGTTGCTCCGGGAATAGGAATTACTTCCACTTTATCCTTAAAATTTTCCTTGATTTTAGAAATCAGCACTGCCCCTGGGTCAGAAATAGTCGGAGTGCCGGCATCAGAAACTAACGCCAGATTTTTCCCTTCTTCCAATAATTCAAAAATTTTATCAATCTTAGCGAGTTTACTTTGAGTATGATAACTCATAGTGGGTTTGTTTATAGCATATTTTTGCAGAATTTTTTTTGTTTCCCGGGTATCTTCGCACAATATCAAATCAACTTCTTTCAGTATTTCAATAGCTCGAAATGTTATATCTCCCATATTCCCTATTGGCGTGGCAACTACATAAAATTTTGACATCTTATTTTCTATATTTTTTTGTTCTCCATTTGTCGGCAATTCTTACACGAGTAAGAGAACGTTCAAGCTCCGTGGCAAAATGTTCATAATCCACAATTTCTTTATTTTCCATTTGTTTTTTAAGTTCTAGAGAATGAGCTTTTGCTTTTTCAATTTTTTCATTTGAGAGTTCTGATATGTGTTCCGCAAAATCGGCAAGAACCGCAACAACAGTAATTCCGTTTTCATTCTGTTTCACTTCCAAAAATCCACCAACTACCGCCATCGGCACATATTCACCATTTACTAGAGCGACAATATCTCCAGATGTAAGATTGGTTATGAGTGGGATGTGGTCAGGAAGAACAGTAATTTCACCAAGAGTCGTTGGTAAACTGACTTGGTCTACTATTTCTTCCAAAATAAGCTTTTCTGGAGTAATAATTTTAAGTTTTAATTGTTTCATATTTTTAAAGCGCTCCTTTCATATAAAAATCATTTTCTGGTCTATTGTCATGCTTACCTTCAAGGATTTCTTTGAAAGAACGAATTGTTTCCCCAAGTGGAACATAAGCCCCTTTCGTTCCTGTAAATTGTTCCGCAACGAAAAACGGCTGAGAAAGAAACTTTTGTATCTTGCGAGCGCGAGCTACAAGTTCTTTATCAGCTTCAGATAATTCTTCCATACCCAAGATGGCAATAATATCTTGTAAATCTTTATAACGTTGAAGCACACGCTGAACTTCACGAGCAACATAATAATGGTCCTTTCCTACAATATTCGGGTCAAGAATTGTAGAAGATGAATCAAGCGGGTCAACGGCCGGATAAATACCTATTTCGGAAAGAGAACGATTTAAAACAACAGTGGAATCAAGGTGAGAAAATGTTGTTGCCGGAGCCGGGTCAGTTAAGTCGTCAGCAGGCACATAAACAGCCTGCACTGAAGTGACAGAACCTTTATCGGTGGAAGTAATGCGTTCTTGCAATATTCCCATTTCTGTCGCAAGTGTAGGTTGATAACCCACAGCTGAAGGAATGCGCCCAAGAAGAGCGGATACCTCGGAACCTGCTTGAGTAAAACGGAAAATATTATCAATAAAAAACAAAACGTCTTTATTTTCTTTATCACGGAAATATTCCGCCATTGTTAGTCCGGAAAGTGCCACACGAAGACGCGCTCCTGGCGGTTCATTCATTTGACCGAAAACCATGGCAACTTTATCAAGCACTTTTGATTCTTTCATTTCATGATACAAATCATTTCCTTCGCGAGTTCTTTCTCCAACACCCGCAAAAACAGAGTATCCTCCGTGATTACTTGCGATGTTATGAATAAGTTCTTGAATGACAACAGTTTTACCAACACCAGCCCCACCGAAAAGTCCTACTTTTCCTCCTTTCAGCACTGGACATATTAAATCAATAACTTTTATGCCGGTTTCAAGAATTTCCACTTTTGTAGATTGAGAAATAAATGTGGGAGCTTTGCGATGAATTGGAGATACAAGGCCAGATACGGCTTTACCGTTATCAATTGGAGCTCCAAGCACATTAAATATCCTGCCTAAAGTTTCTTTTCCAACAGGCACAGAAATGGGAATACCTGTATCTACAACTTCCATTCCGCGAGAAAGACCGTCAGTGGAATCCATGGCTACGGCTCGAACAGTATTTTCTCCGATATGTTGTTCTACTTCCAGAACTATCGTTAAATCACCTTTTTTAACCGTCAGCGCGCTATAAATAGATGGAACTTCATTTTGAAATGCGACATCCACGACCGGCCCGATTATTCTTTTTATTATACCTGTTGTTTTCATGGTTCTATTTTATCACCATGACCCTGAATTTTTATTGAAGGGTCATAACTTATTTTTATTAATAATAATTTTTATAACTTTATAAATTTTTAACTCACACTTGCCATACCTGCGCTTATTTCTGATATTTCTCGCGTAATATTACTTTGGCGGGCTTTGTTGAACACTAATGTTAAATCACCTATCATCTCCCCCGCAGCTTCAGAGGCATTTTTCATGGCAACCATTCTGGAAGACTGTTCAGAGGCGTTTGATTCAAGAAACATCTGATATATCTGCATTCGTGTTATTTTTTCCGCTAGTGACTTTATGAGTAAATCTTTGTCTCCTTCAAATAAATAATCTATTATTTTTTCTTTTTTTTCATCTTTATTTTTAAAATCATCCCCTAAAGTATTTATCAATTCTTTTAAACTTGTTTTGGAAACAGGAATAACTTGTTTGATATTTGGTTTTTGAGAAAGAGCAGAAACAAAATCAGTATAAGCAACAAGAACTTTGTCATAATGACTATGGTTATATTCATTTATCGCAAGTTCTGAAATAGGAACAATGTCAGAAAGAGAAACATTATCCGGAAGTTCAAAAAAATTGGCAATAATATTTCTACCTATTCGGCGCATCATTGTGTCTCCTTTTTTACCTACGGTAACAATATCTATTACTGGATAGGGCTTCGAGCCCTCCACAGGGCTTGAAGCCCTATCCGCATTATTCTGAAACAAAGAAAGAACTTTTTTTACAATTTGGGTATTATAAGCGCCACAAAGTCCTCGGTTTGATGTGATAAGAATAAGCAATATATTTTTTATTTCTTCACGTTCTACAAAAAGTGGATGAGTTATTTTTTCGGTATTTTTAGCAATTGAAGTTAAAATTTCCCACGAATATTCAGCATATAAACGTGAAGCAAGCGTTGAAGATACCGCCCTTTTCATCTTTGAAGCAGCCACAAGTTCCATAGCTTTAGTAATCTTCTTTGTGTTTTTGACACTTTTTATTCGTCTTTTAATTTCTTTCGTACTTGCCATAAAAATCACAGATAGGGCTTAAAGCCCTATCTAGCTCTTTAAAAAGTTATTTTTAAAATCTCCTATTGCTTTCTTTAATTCCTCTTCGCTTTTTTCACTCCACGTTTTTGTTTCAAGAACTTCTTTATAAAATTTCTTAGCATTGTTTTCCGTATAATTTATAAGACCTTCTTCAAATTCTTTAATTTTATCTATTGATATGTCGTCCATATAACCTTTTACGAGAGCGTAGAGCACTACCACCTGGCGTTCTACTACCATTGGAGCGTATTGTGGCTGTTTTAACACTTCAACTGCGCGCTTGCCACGTTCAAGCTGCTGTTTGGTGGCATTATCAAGGTCGGAACCGAATTGCGAAAACGCTTCAAGTTCACGATATTGCGCCAAATCTAATTTAAGAGTGCCTGCTACTTTTTTCATCGCTTTAATTTGCGCATTTGAACCTACGCGAGAAACCGAAAGACCAACATTAACGGCTGGACGAATACCTTTATAAAAAAGATCTGTTTCAAGAAAAATTTGTCCATCGGTAATAGATATGACATTTGTTGGAATATAAGCAGTCACATCTCCAGCTTGTGTTTCAACTATTGGTAATGCCGTGATAGAACCGCCTCCATATTCTTTATTTCTTCGACAAGCGCGTTCAAGTAAACGAGAGTGTAAATAAAAAACATCTCCGGGAAATGCTTCACGACCCGGTGGACGGCGTAGAAGAAGAGATATTTCACGGTAAGCAATAGCGTGCTTAGAAAGGTCATCATAAATTATTAACACATCTTTTCCTTGGTCCATAAAATATTCTGCTATGGAAACTCCCGTATAAGGAGCAATGTACGATAACGGAGCAGGTTCTGATGACCCTGCAGACACGATAATTGTGTATGCCATGGTGCCGCCTTTTTCTAATCGAGTTTGAATTTTACGAAGTTTGGAATCTTTCTGTCCGATTGATACATACACGCATATCATGTTCTGACCTTTTTGATTTAAAATTGTATCTATGGCAATTGCAGTTTTACCAGTTTGACGGTCGCCGATAATAAGTTCACGCTGTCCGCGACCGATAGGAATAATGCTATCGATAACTTTAACACCGGTGGAAACCGGCTCAGACACGCTAAGACGGGTAATAACACCGGGAGCAACTTTTTCTATAGGATAAGTTTTGTCCGCTTTAATAGTTCCTTTTCCGTCAATTTCCACACCAAGCGCATTTACAACTCTTCCTATAATATTATCCGAAACAGGAACTTCAAGAATTTTTCCTGTGGCTTTAACCTCATCGCCTTCTTTTATTTTTGAAAAATCATCAAGAATAATAACACCTATTGTGTCTTCTTCTAAGTTTAAAGCCACTCCGATTTCACCATTGGGAAAAGTTACCATTTCAGACGATTTGATAAGAGATAGTCCTGAAACTTTCGCAATACCGTCAAAAACTTCCAAAACATGGCCGATTTTTTCAGCTTTTATTTGTGATGAAAAATTATCTATCTCTCTTTTTAAATTTTCTATAATATAATTCGTGCTCATCCCGTTAGAAGTTATACTAATTTACTTTAATTTTTAATAATATTAGACAACTTTAATTAATTTTATAATTTATTCCCGAAAGTTAACTTCTAACGGGACTCATATTTTTCTTGTTAAATGTTCTTGTAATTTTTTAATTTTATTCTTTGCAGTTAAATCAATAATTTCATCATTTACTTCTATTCTTATTCCTCCCAGTGATTTTTCATCCAATACTTCAACAAGAACGATTTTTTTTGCTTTATAACGTTCTTTTAAAAAATGAACGAGTTCTTTTCTTGGACTTTCTTTGAGTTTTCTGGCGCTTAATACTTTTACTACAATTTTTCCATTATCATGATTAATTATTTTATTCAATCGTTCTAATATATCTTTGGTTTTTGATAGTAGTCTTCTGCGAGCAAGAAATTTTATTACCTTATCGTTTACGTCATGAAGCTCTGAGTTTGTTTTGTCTTTCGAAACCAAGTAAATTGCGTGCGCTATGTCATTGTTTGATAAAGTTGTCATATATTTTACATATTATTCAATTCCTTCATTGTTTTCTCATCAAAAGACCCGTCAATCTTGCTACCAAGTATTTTCTCCGCTATTTTAACCGAAAGAGACGTAATTTCCTCTGTCGCCTGCGCAACCATTTTAATTTTTTCGTTTTCAAGATTTTTTTTGCCATCCTGAATCATAAGAGCAACTTCATCTTTTGTTTTTTCTATCATCAAGGCCTTTTTGGCTTCGGCTTCTTTTTTGCCTTCTTGAAATATTTTATCCGCCTCTCTGCGGGCTTTGGAGAGAGCTTCTTCATATTCAGCTTTGGTATTATTTAAAATTTCAGCATTGGATTTAGCGTCACTGATTCCTTTCTCTATTTTTTCCGAACGCTCTTTCATTAGTTTATTCAAAGGTTTAAGCGCATATAAATATAAAACCGCAAAAACAATACCAAAGTTAAAAACCTGGGCAAGAATAATTTTAAGGTCAATATGAAATGTATTAATTATTGATTCCATTGAAAAAATATCAAACTACACGCAAATAGCGAGCAGTGGTAAAGATTCAAAACTTAAAAAATAAATTCTTAAATTTTAAATCTTTAAACTGCTAACTATATTGAAAAAGCGATAACCAACGCATAAATAGCGATTGCTTCAGCAAATGCGCAGGCAAGAAGCATTGGTACAAGAATTTTACCGGCAGCTTCCGGGTTACGGCCTATTGATTCCATAGCTTTTGAACCAATCATGCCGATAGCCACCGCAGGAGCGACAGCTCCGATTGCCATAACAACTGCTTTTGAAATAGTATCTAAATCCATAAATTTTATATATTAATTAATAATAACGACCTCATGCCCACCTTGGCTTGGCGAGGCAGGTTTTTTTTCATGCTCATCATGTTCATCGTGGTCACTGGAAGCAATCGTAAAGTAAACAACAAGTAAAATCGAAAAAATGAGCGCTTGAATAACTCCAACAAGTATTTCAAGAAAAAGGAAAGGTATAGGAATAATATATCCAACCAAAGCTGCCATAGAAACAAGCAAAACTTCTCCTGCAAAAACATTGCCGAAAAGACGAAAAGACAATGATGCAATTTTTGCGAATTCACCGACAATTTCAATTAATCCGACAAAGAACGTAATTGGAGCTACAATAATGATTGTTGGGTCTTTTTGTAATTTTTTCCCTATCTGTCTAATTACTTTTAGATTAACATATTTATTAAAAGTTTTCCATATGCCTATTGAAAAAACTCCAAAAATATTGGCGCCTAAAACCGCCATAACAGCGAGCGCAATCGTGGTATTTATGTCAGCAGTCCCTCCTCTAAGGAAAGGCACAAAAACCGCGCCAGTTTCTCCTTCTTCTATGAGCCCAAAACCTCCAAACGGAAGTATACCCAGCCAATTATTAACGAGGATAAAAATAAAGACTGAAATGGCTATCGGAAAAATTTTTATGGAAAGTGCACGGTCATTTGTAACTTGGTCGCATAACGAAAGCGCGCCTTCTATAATAACTTCAAAAAAACTTTGAATTCCGCGAGGGACTTCCTTAAGTTTGGAACGGATAACGAAAGACAGAATAATTATGAAAATTACGGCAATCCAACTTGTTAGAAGAGCATTGGTGATAAAAAAATCTTTGTAATGATAAATAGGTTCGGCAAAAAGAGTGGTCTCATGACTTATTTGTTCTTGTGTTATTTGCGTTGTGTTTTCTTGTTGTGCCATAAATTAATTCTTCGCCTCGTAGTGAGCTTTGCTTTACTATCGGGGTTCATTTTCTTTCTTAACTTCTTCTTTTGTTTTTTCTATAAATCTTTTAACGGAACGGACAATACCAAAAGATGAAATCAAAAAACTTGTCCCGGCAAATCCCAGAAGTATCCATGGTTTTGTGCCGTAACGTTCATCAAGGGCTTTACCTGCAATAACAGCCAATATTATCGGTACTGCAATCCATGTTGAAATTTCACTGAATATCTCAACCGCTGGTTTCCACCAAATTCCTTTTTTACTTTTATCTTCTTCCATGTGGGCGTGGTAGGAATCGGACCTACGGCCTCTGTCTTATCAGGACAGCGTTCTACCACTGAACTACACGCCCTTTTCATGAGAATTCCCCCTGTAAAGAATTTCAAGAGTCGTGGGTTCCCTGTCCTTTTGTCTCCGAGGGCGAAGGCTCAGAAATTTTTTACAGGGGGAATTAACTTAAACAATGTAACAAAAATAATGGTTTTAAGCAAATAAAATAAAAACTTAAGAATAATATTTTTGCCGGTACGGATTTTTTGAAGCTTAAAAAATCCTGAAATTCTCGCGCCAGTCGCGTTCGAAACCCCTTA
>MFTY01000005.1 GCA_001785515.1 Candidatus Nomurabacteria bacterium RIFCSPHIGHO2_02_FULL_35_13
CAGGAAAAATTCGTGCCTAGAGGCGGACCAGCAGGAGGTGACGGTGGACGTGGCGGGGATTTTTATGCGCAAGCTATCCGCGATGTGCATGTACTTTCAAAGTATAAAGCAAAAAAAAGTTTTAGCGCGGAAAGAGGTGAAGATGGTGGAAAAAAAAGTTTGCACGGTAAAAAAGGAAATGATTTTATTTTAGA
Organism: Candidatus Nomurabacteria bacterium RIFCSPHIGHO2_02_FULL_35_13; assembly: GCA_001785515.1. Lineage (GTDB taxonomy): Bacteria > Patescibacteriota > Minisyncoccia > Phycocordibacterales > UBA9973 > UBA9973. Next base: position 195 of record MFTY01000005.1, read on the forward strand.
ATTGCCAATAGGAACTATTATTACCAATCTGGAAACAGACGAAAAATGGCAACTTCTGGAGGAAGGGGAAAAAGTTTTGCTTTTGAAAGGCGGATATGGAGGCTTTGGCAATGAACATTTTAAAAGTTCTACAAACACGACTCCAAAAGAATGGAGACCCGGAGAAGAAGGTGAACATGGTAATTTTCACATAGAGCTGGAGCTTTTCGCAGATATTGGATTAGTTGGACTTCCAAATGCCGGTAAATCATCGCTTCTTAATGCTCTTACTAATGCGGACGCAAAAGTTGGAGATTATGCTTTTACAACCTTAGACCCCAATTTGGGTGATTTTTTTGGATATACTATTGCTGATATTCCAGGGTTAATAGAAGGAGCAAATACGGGAAAAGGATTGGGTGTGAAATTTTTGCGACATATAAAACGCACCAAAATGATAGCGCATTTGGTTTCATTTGACCCCGAAGGAAAGCAAGCTTCCTACAGGGCAGGGGATTTATCAATGATGAAAAATTACAAGGCTGTGAGAAAAGAGTTGGAAAAATATGACAAGAATTTAAATTTAGGAGAAGATGGATTATCTTTAAAAGATGAAATTATTATTCTCACCAAGTCTGATATGGTAGAGGATTCCAAAGTAATAGATAAAAAAATTAAAGAATTTGAAAAAGTTTCTAAAAAAGTTTTTGTTCTTTCTTTATATGACGATAAATCAATAAAGAATTTCAGGGACGCGCTGATGAAGATTTTTAAGAAAAAGGTATAATTAAGTTATGCAAAAAAAATATTATCCGACAATTGGACTTGAAATACACGCGGAATTAAAAACGCAGACAAAAATGTTTTGCGGTTGCAGAAATAACCCTGATGAAGAAAGTCCAAATGTGAATATTTGTCCTATTTGTATGGCGCATCCTGGGGCATTACCGGTAATTAATAAAAAAACGATAGAAAATGTTATAAAAGTTGGCTTGGCAATTGACGGAAAAATTGCGGATTTCACGGAATTCGACCGCAAAAATTATTTTTATCCGGATATCCCAAAAGGCTTTCAAATTTCACAATATAAGTATCCGATAGTTTCCGGCGGTCATCTTACGGATTTTGATATTACCCGGGTGCATCTGGAAGAGGATACGGCAAACAATAAGCATAGAGAAGAAAATTCAGACGTCGGACGTCAAAATTCCCAGACGTCCGACGTCGGGTATTCTTTGATTGATTTTAATCGCGCAGGCGTGCCTTTAATGGAGCTTGTGACTGAGTCGCACACCTTTGAAACTGCGGAAGAAACATCAAAAAATGCCACAAAATTTGCTAAAGAATTACGTCTTGTTCTCTTATATCTTGGTGTAGCTGAAGCCAATATGGAAAAAGGCGAGATGCGAGTGGAGGCCAATATTTCTATTTCTACCGATAGAAAAAAACTCGGAACAAAAGTAGAAGTAAAAAATTTGAACTCTTTTAGAAGCGTAGAGAGAGCTATAAAATATGAGATTGATAGAATGATTGAGCTTTTTGAAAATGACAGAGGTGCGGAGATAGTACAAGAGACTCGTGGTTGGGATGAAGGGAAGCAGAAAACGTTTTCCCAGAGAAAAAAGGAATCAAGTCAGGATTACAGGTATTTTCCGGAACCAGATTTGCCAAAAATGAAACTGCACGAAGCGTTTGATTTAGAAAAAATGAAAAAAGAATTGCCGGAGTTGCCAGAAGCGAAAAGATTAAGATATAAAAATGATTTTGGAATTAAAGATGAGGATATAGAAAGTTATATCAATGATATAGATTTGGCAAAATGGTTCGAGGAAGTGGTGAAAATGCTTTCTACCACAGAAGAAATTAAAATAGCTTCTAATTATGTAACCTCAGATTATTTGGGATTAAAAAAGAATAATACACATATAAAATTACCAAATGTGGAGAATTTTGCAGAGCTTATAGATTTAGTTTCAGAAAATAAAATTTCTTCTCGTGTAGCTAAAGATATTTTAGCTATAATTGTTTCGAAAGACGAATCTCCGTTTAAGATTGCAACAGAAAAAGGATTATTACAAAAAAATGATGAAAAAGAAATAAAAATTATTGTAGAAAAAATAATAGAGGAAAGTCCTGAAGTTGTAGTTACCTATAAATCAGGCAAAGAAAATGCGATAATGTCTTTAGTCGGGAAAGTAATAAAAGAAAGCAAGGGAAGCGCAAACCCTCAATTAGTCATAAAAATATTAAAAGATTCACTAAAATGAATAAAGATATTTTAATCAAAACAGTTGCTCGCTTGGTATCTCCTCCGAAAGGCATTCTTGCCATAGATGAGAGTTTGCCGACTTGTAATAAACGTTTTGAAAATCTTGGCGTGCCGACAACAGAAGAAAAACGCAGAGAATATCGCGAACTTTTAATAACCGCGCCCGAGATTGAGAAATATATTTCCGGATATATTCTTTTTGATGAAACCATCAAGCAATCTGCGAAAAACGGTGAAAATTTTACTTCCATATTGAGAGCAAAAGGAATAGAAATTGGTATAAAAGTTGACCAAGGTACGGTTGATTTCCTTTTGCATTTAGGAGAAAGAATTACTAAAGGATTAGATGGACTTTCTGAAAGATTGCAGGAATATAAAAACGCAGGCGCGACTTTTGCCAAATGGCGCGCTATTTATACAATAGGAGAAAATATTCCTTCCAGAGATTGTATGAAGGAAAATGCGGTTTCTTTAGCCAAGTATGCTTTTATGTGCCAAGAACTTGATATCGTTCCAATTATTGAGCCGGAAATCTTAATGGATGGAGGACATAGCATAGAAGAGTGTTATAAAATAACTGCGCAGAATTTCGATATACTTTTTTCTAAATTGCAAGATTTGAGAGTTTTTATTCCTGGTGTAATTTTAAAAACCAGTATGGTAATACCAGGGAAAGAAGCAAAGATACGAGTTTCGTCAGAAAAAATCGCTGAAATGACAATTAAATGTCTTAAAGAACATGCGTCGAAAGATATTGGTGGAATAGTTTTCTTATCTGGCGGACAAAGCGACAAAGAGGCAACATTAAATCTGAATGCGATGCATCAAATACCGGAATTATCTTGGCCTTTAACATTTTCTTATGGTCGCGCCATCCAGAATGAAGCTCTTCAAAGTTGGGCTCAAAACCCAAATGATATTTCTGGAGCGCAAACTTTTCTTGTGGAAAGAGCAAAAGCGAATAGCTTAGCTAGTGTTGGAGAATATAAAAAATAATGAAAGAAGAAATACAGAAATTTTTTAAAGGAGAGGTGGAAGACAGTGAAGAAATACTTTCAAAATATTCGCGTGATGCGAGTATTTTTGAAGTCAGACCAAAACTTGTGCTTTTTCCCAAAGATTCTGAAGATGTAAAAAAATTGGTAAAATGGGTAAATCAAAATAAAGATAAATATGCGGATTTTGAGAAGAATAAAGATTGGAAAAATCTTTCTATAACTTGCAGATGCGCAGGCACGGATATGTCGGGCGGGGCGATTGGTGAATCTTTGATTTTAGATTTTACCAGGCACATGAATAAATTAATAGGTTGGAACCAAAATCTGAAGAATTCTTCCGGCTTGACCCTTCCCGGAGTACCGGGTGGGACCCACACCGTTCAGAATTCTTCAGATTTTGGTTCCATCACTGTTCAACCTGGTATGTTTTACCGAGATTTTGAAAAAATAACTTTAGAGAAAGGACTTATTTTGCCTTGTTATACGGCTTCTAAAAGCTTGAATGCCATGGGGGGGATGTTTGGCAATAATTCTGCCGGAGAAAGAACTCTTAAATATGGCAAAACAGAAGATTATATTTTAGAAACTAAGGTTGTTCTTTCTGATGGCAATGAATATTTAATTAAACCGCTTTCTCAGAACGAACTGACAAAAAAAATAGCTCAATCAAACCTTGAAGGGGAAGTTTATAAAAATATTTATAATTTAATAAATAAAAATAAAGAAGAAATAAAACATGCCAAACCTAATGTTCATAAAAATTCTGCCGGTTATTATATTTGGAATGTAGAAGATTCTAAGCGAGGAAAACGAGCCAAAAAATATTTTGACTTAAATAAACTTTTGGTTGGTTCTCAAGGAACATTGGGTATTGCCACGGAAATTACTTTCAAACTTGTTCCAAATCCCAAATACTCCAAACTCGTGGTTGTTTTCATGAATGATTTGGCATCATTAGGCCGTCTCGTAGATGAAATTTTGCAATTTAGTCCGGAAAGCTTGGAAGCATATGACGATAAAACAATGAAGCTGGCAGTTAGATTTTTTCCTGATTTTCTAGAAAATAAAGGCTTTATCGGTATGATTAAATTTATGTTAAGTTTTTTGCCGGAATTAAAAATGATGATTACGGGAGGTTTTCCAAAATTAATTCTTCTTGTGGAATTTGCTGGAAATAATAAAAATATAGTGGACAAACAATGCGTTCTTTTACAAGAAAAGATAAAAAATTTTAAACTAAAAGTTCACATTACTGAATCAGAAAATGAAGCCAATAAATACTGGGATATCAGAAGAGAAAGTTTTTCCCTTCTGCGAAAACATGTTTCTGGTCTTCACACCGCTCCTTTTATAGACGATATTATAGTTCGTCCGGAATTTTTACCTAAATTTATTCCGGAACTCAATCAAATTTTGAAAAAATATGATTTGACATATACGATAGCGGGACATGCGGGAGACGGCAATCTTCACGTTATTCCTCTTATGGATTTTTCACGTTCCGACACGGCAAAAATTATAATAGAACTCGGAGATTTGGTTTATGACCTTGTTTTTAAATATCATGGTTCTATTACGGCCGAACATAATGACGGCATTATCCGCACTCCTTATTTAAAGAAAATGTATGGAGAAAATATAATTAAAATTTTTAAAGAAATAAAATACATCTTTGACCCTAAAAGCATATTTAATTTAGGCAAGAAAGTAGCTTCAGAAGACGGGAATGGCACAAAAGAATATATGACTTCACATATTGCCTTAGAACACAATATTTCCCATAAAGTGTGATGTAATAGCTTGCGTACTAAAGAGAAAATTTCCGAGCCTTCGCTGTTTGCTTTTTTTAATTTTTTCTATATACTATTTTTATGTTTGTAATTAAAGCTAAAAAGAGAGATGAAGGCATTAAATTAGCCGCCTTGAGAAAAACAGGAGAAATACCTGCTGTTTTTTACGGAGCGGGAAAATCCAGCACTTCTGTTTCTGTGCCAATTGTTGAATTTAAAAAAGCTTGGAAAGGGGCAGGAGAGTCTTCTACTATTAAGCTATCAGTAGATGGCAAAGATGTTGACGTGCTTATTCATGAAGTACAGGTGCATCCTGTAACAGAAGTGCCAATACACGTGGATTTCTTGGTTATAGATATGGATAAGAAAATAAAAGTTAAGGTACCGCTTGAATTTACCGGAATATCCAATGCAGTTAAAAATGGATTAGGAAATCTTGTTAAAGTGCTTCATGAAGTAGAAATTGAAGCGTTGCCAAAAGACCTTCCACATAACCTTGAAGTTGATTTATCAAAACTTGAAACTGTAGAAAATCAGATTTTCGTTTCTGATATAAAATTACCAGCCGGAGTTGTCGTTATTACGAATGAACATGACGTCGTAGCTTCCATAGTTCTTCAAGTGGAAGAAAAAGAGGAAGTTGTGGCGCCGCCAGTTGATTTGTCTGCAATTGAAGTTGAAAAGAAAGGTAAGAAAGAAGAAGAAGGAACAGAAGAAACCGTTGCTCCTGGTCCAGTAAAAGAAGAAAAAACAGAAAAGAAATAATTTTTTATATGAATATGTTATAATAAAAATATGGTTAAAAAGACCATATTTTTTGTTTATTTGCTGTTTTTTATCGGAATTTTAATTTTTCCTTTCGCAAAAGGGAGGGCGGTTTTTGATTGTCTTACTTTAAATAACTCTTCTTCACAAACTGATAAAGATTTTTGCAGAGATGAACTTAGCCAGATAGAAGCTCAACTTGCTGATTTATTAAATAAACAAAAAGAACAACAAAAACAAACAGGAACTCTAAAGGGTGACATAGATTATTTGACTAGCCAAATAAATGCCCTAAAAACTAAGGTTAAAGCCAGGGCCTTAAAAATTGCGCAACTTAATGTTGATATAAAAGATAAAGTTGTCAAAATTAAAACTCTTTCTAGTAAAATAGACCGTGAACATGAATCCTTAGCTCAACTATTACGCAACACCAATGATTTTGATAAAAAAGATTTTATTTATTTAATTTTTTCAGATGAAGACCTCTCTGCTTTTTATAATGACCTTGAATCTTACGCTTCTATCAAACAAGCGATAAAAACATCTGTAGACCAAATTAAGGGGATAAAAACTGAAACTGAAATACAAAAAACTGATCTTGAAAAAAAACAAGATGCTGAAACAGACGCTAAAGCCGAGCTTGAAAGCGCTCAAAAAAAAGTGACACAATCTGAAACTGAGAAAAAACAGCTTTTAGCTATTTCCAAAGATAAAGAAATTGCCTATCTAAAACTAGCTGCTGAAAAAAAGGCTAGAGCAGACAGAATTCGTAGCGCCTTATTTCCCCTTGCTGGTATTTCTCAAAAAATAGAGTTTGGGACTGCACTTACATATGCAAATGAAGTAAAAAGCAAACTAGGAGTTGACCCCGCATTTTTGTTAGCCGTTCTTACTCAGGAAAGTAACCTTGGCGCAAACGTAGGTCAATGTTATTTAACTAATACTGATACAGGCGCAGGGGTTGGTAAAAATACCGGAACAATATTTACAAATGTAATGAAACCGAGTCGCGACGTAGCTCCATTTTTGGAAATAACAAATGCCTTAGGTTATAACGCGTTTCAAACTGCTGTATCTTGTCCTATTGCTGGGGTAGCTGGGTATGGTGGAGCTATGGGACCAGCTCAATTTATTCCTTCAACTTGGAAGTTATTTGAAAGTCGTTTGAAAAATATTTTAGGGCATTTGGCTGACCCATGGTCTCCTCGTGATGCTTTTATGGCTTCTGGAATGTATCTGAGCGACCTTGGCGCAGTGGGTGTTAGTACAAGCGCGCAAAATAAAGCAGCTTGCAGATATTATGGTTCTGGAGGGTCAACCTGTTCTTATAGCAAAAGTGTTATAAATTTAAAGTCTGCAATTCAAAATAACATAGATTTGCTTTCGAGTTAAGGTTATGATAATCTTTTTTAGTAATGACCCATTCGATAAAAACTCAGGGTCATGGTGAGTAAAATCGAACCATGAAAAAAGATATACATCCAAAATATGATATTAAAGCCAAAGCTACTTGCGCCTGTGGAGCAGTTTTTGAAGTTGGTTCCACAATGTCTGAAATCAAAATGGAAATTTGCAGTCATTGTCATCCTTTTTATACTGGTAATGAAAAAGTTATGGATACTGCTGGACGCGTAGAACGTTTCAACAAGCGTCGAGCTGCTTCCGCTTCTGTAAAGAAAGCTAAGAAGTAACAAAAATGAAGTTTCTAAAATTTTCCACTTCTGCGCCCTTCTTTGGGCGCATTAAGGGGAACAAAGCGGGACCCTCGGAGATGTAAAATTTTAGGAACTTCATTTTTTAGTTTTCATAAAATTTTATGAATTTCAATCTAGATGAATTGAAAAAGAATCACAAAACAAGCTATCTGGCGAGTATTTTGGAGCGTCTGGATAAAGAAGAAATTGAAGTAAGAGAAATGCTTGTGAAAGATATTACCTTAAAGGAAATGGTAGACGGAGAATTGAAATCTATACAAGAACAAAGGGATGCTACAGAAAAACAAATTCAAGATATTCTAAATAAAGACATAAAAGAAGAGGAATTTGCAAATGAAATAGTGCTTGAAATACGCGCTGGTGCGGGAGGTGATGAAGCTTCACTTTTTGCCTGGGAACTTGCGCATATGTATGAATTATTTTCTGTAATGAAAGGATGGCAATGGAAAACAAACTATGAATCAAAAAACGAATTAGGTGGTTATAAAGAAGTGAGTTTTGAAATAAAAGGTAAAGATGTTTATAAGATGATGCGTTATGAAACAGGTGTGCATAGAGTGCAGAGAATCCCTGCGACAGAAAAAAATGGCAGAGTACATACTTCTACGGCATCGGTGGCAGTTCTTCCCATTAAGAAAAAAGTTTTCTTTGAAATAAACCCCACAGACTTAGAAATGGAATATTCGCGTTCTGGAGGAAAAGGCGGACAAAATGTAAATAAAGTTGAAACAGCTGTGCGGCTTATTCATAAACCGACTGGTCTTGATGTGCGTTCTACAAATGAAAGAAGCCAGCTTGCAAATCGAGAAAAAGCATTGATGATTTTAACCGCCAAGCTTCAACAGTTGAAAGAAGAAGAAGAAGCTAAAAAATACGCAGGTGTTCGCAAAGACCAGATAGGCACTGGAGACCGTTCAGAAAAAATTCGCACTTATAATTTTTCTCAAGATAGAATCACTGACCATCGTATAAAAAAATCATGGCATAATTTGCCTAAAATAATGGAAGGAGGAATAGAAGACATTGTTAATGCTCTTCAATCCGGCGAAACAGGGAGCGAAGAAGAGTGATTTAACAAAAACATCTATATCTGTTATATTATAGATAATAAACCAATGACAATGTTCTTTTCATCAATTTAGGAGAAACCACAATGATAAAACGATTCTTCACATGTACTCTTGAGGAAAATGAGGGGAAGAAGGGTCTTCGTTTCTTGAATAAGAGCCTCGCTGATAAGATGAACGCGAGGAAGCAAGGTGAATCTTTCGATCACATTTCTTCCTTTAGGAGACAGTTAGTTGAAGGACACGTAAACATTCATGGTGAACCAGTAGCGGTGTTTTTAGTGGCTACTGGTGGTTTGGATGGTGGATCATACTTGAGGAAATTGGAGAGATTGGTAAGAAGGTTTAAGCCCTTTTTACCGGGGACAGCGGACAATGTTTGGTTAGATGTTCAAGATGATGTTGTCTTGACTCTAAGCAAGCAAAATCAACAAGCTGTTGTTTCAATTTTTGAGAGCATTTCAAGAAGGTAAGCTTCGTATCAAACAAAAGGTCTCAATCTTTTTTTGTGCGAGGCTTTTTGTTTTTTATTGCTAATATTTTATTTTATGTTATGCTTTAAAGGTAGTTTCTCCAAGAGCTTTTAAGTTTTCATTGTGAGTTTTGATTTTAAAAAAATCAACAGTTAGGGCATCAAAGAGACCGTTGAGCGACAAGAGTATCTACGCATTATAATTAGTTTTTTCTCGTTTTTTTAAAAATGAGAGAAGTAATAATATGGCTACAAAGCTATATGTAGGGGGACTCCCTTACAGCGTTCAAGAGGATGCTCTTAAAGAGCTCTTCGCACAAGCTGGTAATGTAACATCAGCTGTGATTATCATGGACAAAATGTCCGGTCGCTCAAAAGGTTTTGGATTCGTGGAAATGTCAACAGCAGAGGAAGCAGCAAATGCTATCTCTATGTTTAATGACCAAGAATTTGAAGGACGCAAACTCACAGTAAATGAGGCTCGTCCAATGGAAGCTCGTCCTCCTCGAACAGGTGGCAACGGCGGATATGGTAATAGTAATGGCGGTTATGGCGGTGGAAATCGCGGACGCCGAGAATACTAATTTCAAATTAGTTATCAAA
>MFTY01000006.1 GCA_001785515.1 Candidatus Nomurabacteria bacterium RIFCSPHIGHO2_02_FULL_35_13
AGAAATGACGGGATTATTACCTGCGGAACATTTTTGTCCTGTTGTTGTGCTATATTTTGCCGTTGAAATACATCCAGAGATAACAGGAGTTTTTGGTTCTGTTGGAGTGGTTGGAATCGATTCAGGAATAGAAGGGATTGGAGAAATTACTCCATCGCAAGTTAAAGCTTTTATTTTTGCTTTTGTAATTGTTCCAATATACCCAGTAGGGCTAATACCATTATCTTTTTGAAAATCTTTAGCAGCTTGAAAAGTAAGTAACCCAAAATATCCGCTTGGATCACTCTTCAAATATCCTTGCGACTGCAAAAAATCTTGAAGCGTTGAAACTTCTCCGTTTTTATTCACATCTCTATCTCTGTATCTAAGATTATTTTGTAATGCCACACAATCAGATGCCGGGTTGGGATCAACATCCCCTACTTGGGCAAAAGAAAATGCTGGAACAACAAGAAAACTTAAAACAAACAAGATTCCTATATATTTTTTCATATTTTATTTTTCCGCCAAAGGCGGATCAGCCTCTGGCTGAAATAACTAATAATAGCTACTACACTAAGTATAATGCATTACCAAGATAAAACGTTACAAATAACTCATACAAAGTTTCAACTATTATACACTTGCCAAAGTATACCTGTCAAGAATAGCTTCAAACATCAATGGCACTACAATAGTCGCATCGGACTCAATGACAAACATTGGAGTATGCTTTGTCAGCTTATCCCAAGTTATCTTTTCATTTGGAGTTGCGCCTGAATACGAGCCATAGGAAGTAGTACTATCGGAAATCTGACAGAAATACCCCCAAGGACGAACTTCTTTCTTTAAATCATATTTTATAGAAGGCACGACGCAAATTGGAAAGTCTCCGGAAATTCCTCCGCCAATCTGATAGAATCCCAACCCTGGACCTGCTTTTGGCTCGCCCGTAGGACTATGCCCGAGGGAAAGTTCATTATATTTATCATACAGATACATCATATATTCTACTCCGGTTTTCATAACTTTTGGACTCACTTCTCCCGCCTTGCAGTATCCGGCAAAAATGTTTCCCAAGGTAGAATCTTCCCAGCCCGGCACGACAATCGGTAAATTCTTTTTTGCGGCTTCAAGTAACCAACAATGTTCAGGATTGCCTTCATACTTATCTTTCAATTCATCTGACAATAAAATCTGATAAAAATATTCATGCGGAAAATATCTTTCTCCTTTTGCTTCTGCATCTTTCCATCTTTTTAAGATAATAGGCTCTACCACACGGAAAGCTTCTTCTTCCGGAATAGATGTATCTGTGACTCTTCTTTCTCCCCTGTTTAATATTTTTTCATCATCTTCTTTGGTGAAATATCTGTAATCTGGGTAATCTTTATAACTCTTATGAGCCACTAATCTAAAAACGGATTCTTCCAAGTTTGCGCCTGTGCAAGAAATTGCATGAATTTTATTTTCCTTAATCATTGGAGCGAGCGTAATGCCGATTTGGGCGGATGACATAGCTCCACCCATAGCGACAAGCATCTTGCCTCCACCATCTAAATGTTTTTTAAAAGCAAGAGTCGCATCTTTAAAAGCACGGGCATTAAAATTATGGAATAATGTTTGAAACAAATCTAACATTGAAGTTTCCTTTTTCATAATAATAAGTATACAAAATTATTTATAAAAAAGACAATATTTAATGAAAATAGTTGCCTTTTTATCAAAATTATGCAATACTAGCCTTATGCAATTAGTGGCTACAATACTGCCTTATGCGCAGATAATACTTTCTGTGGTCTTAGTGTCAGCAATACTGCTCCAACAATCAGGTGCAGGTTTGGGAGGCGCTTTAGGAGGAAGTGATGGTGATTCTTTTCATCATACTCGTCGAGGTTTTGAATATTTTCTCTTTATTTTATCTATCGTTTGCGCAATTCTTTTTACTTTATCTGCTTTTCTGGTTATAATAATAAAAGCAAAAAGTTAGAAACAATCCCGCATTAAATTTTTAGTTTTATGGAAAATTTTTTTAGTCGTGTATTTAGTTTATTACCGTCAAAAAACGAAATAAAAAAAGCCATCTCTCATTTTTCAAAAAGAGAGTATTTTATTTTTTTTGGTTTTGTAGTTATTTTCTTTATAAGCACATTAATAATACTTCAGAATATTAATAAATCTTTTATGGTAAAAGTGGCCTTAAAAGGAGGGTCTATAACGGAAGGCATTGTCGGAACTCCCCGTTTTATAAATCCTGTACTTGCATTTTCCGATACTGACCAAGGTTTGGTGTCGCTTATTTATTCCGGACTAATGAGAAAAAACCCTGAGGGTGTTCTCATTCTGGATTTAGCTTTAAAATATGAAATGTCAAAAGATGGTTTGATATATACTTTTACCCTAAGAGATGATATCTATTTTCATGATGAAAAACCTGTTACCACTGATGACATAGTTTTTACTGTAAATAAAATAAAAGACTCAATCATAAAAAGTCCCAAAAAAGGAAGCTGGGATAGTGTTAATGTTGAAAAAATAGATGAAAAAACAGTTAAGTTTACATTAAAACAACCTTATGCATCATTTTTAGAAAATACAACACTTGGCATAATGCCGGCATATCTATGGAACACCACTCCCATCGAGCTTAATGATGCGAATACGCAATCAATCGGGTCAGGGCCTTATAAAATCGAAAAGGTAAGTAAACAATCCGTGGGATTAATAGATTACTATAATTTGGTATCTTTTAAAAAATTCAAACTAGGCGAGCCATATCTTAAAAAAATGACACTCCGTTTTTACTCAAATGAAAATGACCAAATATCAGCGCTAGAAAAGGGAGAAGTAGACCAAATAAGTTCCATTACTCCTTTGAATGCGCAAATATTAAAAGGAAAAAATTACCGTATAGAATCTTTGACACTCCCCCGAGTGTTTGGACTTTTTTTTAATCAAAGTCAAAACCAAATTTTTACCAATAAAAATGTTATAAAAGCTATAGACCTTGCAATCAACAAAAACAACATCGTCCGCGATGTGCTTCTGGGATATGGAGTGGTTATTAATGACCCAATACCGCCCAATATGATTAACTATCAAAAATTAAACAAAGAAGACGATGCTTCACATGAAGAAAAAGTAAAAAAAGCGCAAGATATTTTGAATAAAGATGGCTGGAAAAAAGGCGAAGATGGATTCTTGCAGAAAACAATAACTGAAAATAAAAAGAAAAAAACCGTATACATAGAGTTCTCTATTTCAACAGGTAATGCCCTGGAACTTGCAGAAACTGCTGAACTGATAAAACAAGATTTGGAAATTATTGGCATAAAAGTTAGTGTAAAAACTTTCGAGCTTGGTAATTTAAACCAAGGAGTTATTCGTCCCCGCAAATATGATGCCTTATTTTTTGGACAAATTATAAATCATGAATCCGATTTATTTGCTTTTTGGCATTCTTCGCAAAGAAAAGACCCAGGGCTTAATGTTGCCATGTACACCAATGCCAAGGTAGATAAGATATTGGAGGATGCGTTTATAACGATTGATGAAAAATCAAGAATTAATAAATACATTCAATTTGAAACCGAAATTAAAAAAGATATGCCAGCAGTCTTTTTATACAGCCCTGATTTCACATATGCCGTATCAAAAAACCTTCAAGGATTTTCTTTAGACCATATCACTACACCAGGAGATAGATTTTTAAATTCATATTTATGGTATACTGAAACAGATAATGTTTGGAGAATATTTTCCAAATAAAAAACTATTTTTATTATTAAAAAAGAGAATAAATAAAAACAATGAAAAAAACTAGGCTATCTTTTAGTTCTGTAAGCATTGAGCCTACTCATTCTGTGAGTGGAGATAAAAAACCTGCAAAAACGGACGTTGGACGTCCAGATTCCAGACGTCCAACGTCCGTCGACCACTATAGCGGAAAAAAGAAACTAATAAAAAATTCTACATACCAATATTCCAAAAAGAATTACGGACAACGCGGTAATAATCGTTCATTTAATAATGACAAAAACAGTTATAAAAATGTAACTGAGAAGAAAATTCCTTCCCCTACTGAAGGAGTAATTCGCATTATCCCGCTCGGCGGAGTAGAAGAAATAGGCAAGAATATGACTGCAATAGAAATAAATAATGACATCATAGTAATTGATGCCGGTATGCATTTTTCCACTGAAGCAACTCCGGGGGTTGATTACGTTATACCAAATACAACTTACCTTGAAGAACGCAAGGATAAAATACGAGCATTAATTATTACTCATGGACATTTAGACCACATTGGAGGGGTGCCTCTTGTACTTTCGCGAATCGGAAATTCGCCCGTATATTCCAGACAGCTTTCAATGCTTTTAATGCGAAAACGCCAAGCAGAATTCCCGCAATTGCCAGCCATGAAAGAAAATATAGTGGAGAAAGATGAAGTAATAACGTGCGGAAAAATAAAAATCAGATTTTTTGGAGTCACTCACACAATTCCGGATTCAATGGGTATAATTATAGAAACAGAACATGGGTGGATTGTAACTCCCGGAGATTATAAACTCGACCAGATAGATGGAGTTGTTTCTGAAAATGAAGAAAAGGAATATTCCATTTTTAACAAAGCAAAAGTCCTTCTTTTAATGACCGATTCCACCAACATTGAAAATGAAGGATTCTCTTTGTCTGAAGTAAAAGTGCACCAAGGACTTGAAAATTTAATAAGGAAAGTTAACGGCAGAATGATTATTGCGGCTTTCGCTTCTCACATAACACGTCTAGCTCATATAGTAAAATTTGCAGAAACTTTGGGTAAAAAAATAGCTCTTGACGGACGCTCCATGAAAACAAACATTGAAGTGGCGATAGAAGCCGGGCTTTTTACTCCTAAAAAGGGCACCATTATTCCAATAGAAGAAATAAATAATTATCCGCCAAACAAAATCGTAGTCCTTATGACTGGCGCCCAGGGCGAAGAATTTTCTTCTCTTAATCGCGCGTCAAATAAATCACACACGAAATTTTCACTCCATAAAGGAGACACTATAATACTTTCGGCTTCTATTGTTCCCGGCAATGAACTTCATGTTCAGAGAATGAAGGACGGCCTGACGAGACAAGGCGTGCGCATCATAAGTTATCGCACATCAGGTGAAGATTTCGTCCATGCGACAGGCCACGGCAACCAAGAAGATATAAAGTGGCTTCATAAAAAAACTCATCCAAAATTCTTCATACCGATTCACGGCTGGCACTCAATGCTTGTGAGACACAAGGAGCTTGCGCTTGAACTGGGAATGTCAGAAGAAAATATAGTTGTTCCGGATAATGGTTCAATTATTGAAATATCCGCTGATGGACAAAAAATAACAGCGCGCAAAGAAAAAGCGCCCAGTGGCGCGATGATGGTTGACGGTACTTCTATCAGTGATACTCAAGATGTGGTTATTCGCGACCGTATGATGCTTGCGCAAGATGGAATGTTTGTCATAATAGCATTAGTAGATCAAAAAACTGGAAAACTAAAAAAATCCCCGGACTTGATATCGCGCGGATTCGTATATCTGAAAGAAAATCAGGAACTTTTACGTCAAGTGCGAATTATTATTAAAAAAGGAGTAGAAGATGTGGCTATAAAAAATAATTTGATTGACCTTGACCATATCAAGGCTAATTTAGGTGAAACAGTCTCAAAATTCTTATATCAAAAAACCGCGAAGAGACCTTTGGTTATTCCTGTAGTATTAAGCACATAAAAAATCATAAAATTTATGGAGATGAGACACAACAGAAAGATAATATATTTGGCGGGTTTTTTGTTTTCCATACCAATCGCTCTTGCTTCTTATATAAATTCAAGTTTTTTAGAAATTTACGTTGATAAAAATTATGTAGGTATTATTTATGTAATTGCTTCAATTATAACTATTTTGGGATTGTTAAAAATGCCTAAAATATTGACTCGTTTAGGTAATCGTCCGACAATTCTTTTATTCTGCTCATTAATATTTTTATCACTTATTTTGCTTGCATTAGGAAATAGCGCTTTTATTGTGATTCCCGCTTTCATTCTTTATTTTTTGTCAATTAACTTTGTCGTTGCTTCATTGGATATCTTTATAGAAGATTTTTCAAAAAAATCTTCTATTGGGACACTGCGCGGGTTTTATCTGATGATAATAAACCTGGCTTGGGTTGTTGCTCAAATTATTTCCGGCTCAATCATTAATAAAAGTTCTTTTTCCGGCATCTATCTCTTTGGGGCGTGTTTTATGGTTTTGGTAATGTTTATTTTTATCTTATTCCTGCGTGATTTTAAAGACCCGGAATATAAAAAAGTTCCCATACTTAAAACAATTAAATCTTTCATACAAAATAAGAATATTTCAAAAATATATCTCAGCCATTTAATTCTGCAATTCTTTTACGCTTGGATGGTAATATATACGCCAATATATTTGCACGAATATTTGGGTTTTGGATGGGATAAGATAGGCATTATTTTTTCAATAATGCTTATTCCGTTCGTCGTATTGGATTTTCCATTAGGCAAGTTTTCAGACAAAATCGGAGAGAAAAAAATGCTTATTGTGGGTTTTTTAATTATTACGGCATCTACTTTGGTAATTCCTTTGATTACAGAATCAATACTTTGGATATGGGCTTTGATACTTTTTGCCACACGTGTAGGCGCTGCTACAATAGAAACTATGAATGAAAGCTATTTTTTTAAAACTATCAACGAGGAAAACGCCGATGAAATCAGTTTCTTCCGCAACGCTCCTTCTATTTCCTATATAATCGCCCCCCTTCTAGCTACTCCTATACTTTTTCTAATCCCATCTTTTGAATATCTTTTCTACATTTTAGGCGCAGTGTTGCTTGTAGGACTTTTTGTCGCCTTACGACTTAAAGACATAAAATAAAAATAGAGATAAGGTTTTTAAGAGGTTTTTATTATTAATCTTTTGCCGCTTCAAGAGTTACTTGAACATTTTTTTCAACGCCTTTGTGAAGGATTTTTAAAGTAATTACATCACCAATATTTTTTTCTCTAATAAGTGAAGCTAAAGTAGTTTTGTCGTCTAATTTTACGCCGCTAATTTCCAAAATTATATCATTCTCCACTATACCCGCTTTGTCAGCCGGACCGCCTGGAATAACAGCAAGTTCATTTTGATTCTGTCCTGCTTTAACGAGCACGCCATAATCAACTGATAAATTATTTTTTTCTTTCATTTCGGAATTAATTGCTATGTATCTAACGCCTAGATATGGTCTTACTATTTTGCCAGTAGCTTTCACTGACTCAATTGCGCTTCTAACACTATCTATTGGTAAGGCAAAACCGACATTTTGGGACCCTTGCGCTATCGCAACATTAACACCAATTACATTTCCTGACAGGTCAAGCAAAGGTCCGCCGGAATTTCCAAGGTTAATTGCCGCATCTGTTTGAATAACATGGTCCAATAATTCTGTTTTACCGGAAGAATCTCCTGCGACAACGGAACGAGCAAGCCCTGAAATTACGCCGACAGAAACTGTATTTCTGTATTCACCCAATGCATTACCTATGGCGATAACACTTTGTCCAATTTGCAAAGAATTAGAATTACCTAATGAAAGATAAGGAAAACTTTCTCCAGTTGGTGAATCAATTTTAATAAGAGCGATATCAAGCACCGGGTCGCGAGCTATAACTTTTGCTGTATGTTTTTTGCCATCATTGGTAAAAACCGTATATTCAACATCTTTTTGGTCAACAACATGCCTGTTGGTAACAATCAGCCCGTCGCTTGACACAAAAAATCCGGAACCTCCGCCAATATCCTTTTTCTCCGTGCCATTTTGACGATATTGCGGAATATTAAAGAAAAAATTAGGAAATAAATCGCCAAATGGATTTTGTTGTTGATTCGGGTCAACGTAAGTTTCGTATTTTGGAACATTCTTGCTGATAACTATAGAAATGACAGCCGGGTTGGTTTTTTTAACAGCATCAATAACAAAAGATTCCTGAGAAAAGATAGATTGTTTTTCTGCAATTTTTTCAGCGGTTAATTTTCCACCACTTCCCAAACTATTATTCGGATTCTGCAACTCTTGCAAATATTCTTTGGCAAAATAATCAAAAACATTTGCGCGATAACGCCAAACAAATCCTAAACCGACTGCTAAAATAATAATTAAGGAAATAAAACTAACAAAAAATACATAAATAAAGCTTTTATTTAAAAATATTTTTTTTATGATTTTTATGATATTTAAATCTTGCATATAACTTAATAGAATTATATCTATCTTTTTTTATTAAGCAAGTGATTTTTATATATTTTTTTATTATAAGGTTTTAAGCGTGCAATTTTTACTAAAATACCGTTATTTTTTAAGTATTTTTTGAGATTTTTAACATAAAATTTTTGGTCATAGCCAAGAGCAATAATATCGGGTTTTTCTTTCACAATATGCGGAATATGATTTTTTATTCCAGAAATAACTACTTTATCAGCCAATTTGCATTTTTTTACTAAAATCATTCTTTCTTTTTCGTTTAAAAACGGAAATTTTCCCTTTATTTTATTCACATTCCTGTCTCGAGCGATAGAAACAATAAGGAAAGAATTTTTGGCCAGTTTTCTGGCTTGCTGGAAAAAACTAAGATGCCCTTTGTGCAACCCGTCAAAAGTTCCAAAGACCATTATTTTTGTTTTCCCCTCTTTCATACAAACATTATATCATTTTAGTTGTAAAACTCGTTGAAGGTGTATCTTTTTTAGGGGGTTTGCCGAGCGACGGCGAGGCAACTTCAGAACTTTTTAAGCTTTAAAAAATTCGTACCCTAGAAAAAGATATACCGAGAAAGAGTTTTACAGGTTATCCACAGGAAAAATTGACAGATAGCTAGGAAAGCATAAAATTAAGAAGTTCGTTTAAAAGTTGTAAGAAGTGATTGAGGAAACTGGTTAAATTCCAGTACAGTGCCGCTACGGTAAGCTCCGACTTTAAGTTGGAGACAAGTCCGATTATCAATCATTTTAATTTTCCCGAGCAGGATATCCCTTCTTATTTTTGAAGGCCCCAAAATTCTGCACGGCAGAATTTTTTTGTTTTACCATGAAAAAAGACAATAAAAAAATAATATGGTTGGGTTTTGCTGTTTCGCTTTTTTTCTTTTTAATTTTTGTTTTTACAAAAGATGTCGGTCAAAATACAAGTTCTATTTCCCCTCCTTCGCCTGTTTTAATTCAGACAGAAAAAACAGTTCAGGCCTTTCTGGAAATTGATGGAAAAAAGTTAGAAACAGCAGTAGTAGAGAAAGAAAGGGTTTATGATTTCATGGTGAAACTAAGAGAAGAAGGAAAAATAAATTTTAAAGATAAAACTTATTCTGGAATGGGAAAACTAATTAAAGAAATAAACGGAATAAAAAATAGCAGTGAAAAAAATTGGATTTATTATGTAAACGGTAAAAAAGCAACAATTGGAGTTTCAAATTATCAAATAAAGCCGGGAGATGTCGTATCCTGGAAGTACGAAAAGAATTATTAATAAATAGTTAATCTACGCTATAGCGTAGATTGAAAAAATTATGAAAAAAATATTTTTATCGCTTAGTATTATTATTGGTTTTGTTGGTATGTTTAATTTTACTTACGCAGCAGATCCAGTAAACATAACTTTAAAAGTTTATTCAGGTGATACTGTTTTATTTGATGGTCCTAAAACAATTACACCTTGTGCTCAATCACCAGACATTATAGATCCTCTTCAATTTACCGTAAATGGTAAATGTGCTATTGAACAATCTGGATTATCGAATACATGGACATGGAATTATACACCTAGTGGTTGGTTAGATGAACTTGGAGGATATACAACTACTCCTGATTACTCAAAATCTTGGAATTATTTTGTTAATTTAACTTATGGACATGGAAGTGACGCACTTAATCAATATAATCCTTCTGCTAATGATGAACTTCTTTTAACTTATGATTCTTATCCTCTTCGTATTTCAGCTTCTCAAAATTCTGGAGCCATAGGAGATACGATAATATTTACTGCCGAAGAAGAAAGTACTTTTGATGCAAATTATAATATGATTTGGACTCCATTATCAGAAGCTATGATTACATTAGATGCCCAATCTTGTGTAACTATTACCGATGGAACTTGTTCTATAATCTTAAATACGTCTGGTTCTCTAAATGCAGTAGGGAGTAAAACTTTACATGTTCCATCAGCTAATGTAAATATAGAAGTTTCTGCGCCAGACCCAGAGCCTGAACCAGTGCAGCATAATTCAAGCGGAAGTTATGTAAACTATATACCAACAACTATCGCAAACAATATTACAAAATCAACTTTTGATTTGAAAAAAGCTTTTGAATTTATAATTTCACAGCAAAAAGAAAACGGGTCTTTTGGAGAAGATATATATACCGACTGGACTGCTTTGGCATTGGCATCAGGAAATTATCAAGACCAAACAATAAAATTAATTAAATATTTCGGAGAATCTAAGACAGAAAATAAACTTGTAACGGATTATGAAAGACGCGCAATGGCATTAATGGCTTTGGGCTTAAATCCATATAATATGAACGGAGAAAATTATATTGAAAAAATAACCGCTAGTTTTGATGGAAAACAATTTGGTGATATAAATCAAGACAATGACGATATTTTCTCGCTGATTGTTCTCTCAACCGCTGGATTCACGGAAACTGAAAAAATGATAATTGATGATATATCTTTCATATTAAGTAAACAGAAAGAAAATGGATCATGGGATGAATCAGTAGATATGACTGGCGCTGCTATACAAGCACTTGCAAATACCACGGAAAAAAGTTGCTTTCTTGTTGGGTCGCTGTCTGCGCCTGCTGGTGCAGCGCTGCCTCTCGGCTCGCCAGCCTGCGAGACATCCAAAAATAAAGAACTTTTTTCCGCGGTGAATAAAGCAAAAGAATTCCTGAAACAAAACCAAAAAGATGATGGCGGCTGGGGAAATGTTTCTTCTACTGCTTGGGCTATGCAAGGGATAATCGCATTATCGGAAAAACCAGAAGATTGGAAAAAAAATGATAAGACTCCTTTTGATTACCTTGCATCAAACCAGGATGCGGATGGAGGAATAAAAAATGAGTATTTGCAAAATAGGATTTGGGAGACGAGCTATGTCATAACTGCCCTGTCCGGTAAAACTTGGAATCAAATAATGTATAAATTCAACAAACCGACCCAGGCTCAGCAAGAAGCAAAGGAAAAATCATCAAAGCAAATAATTGCAAAAAATATTACACAAAAAACAAAAATAGCAGATTCAAAAAAAGAAATACAAAAAACAGAAAATCTATCGCCTCAAAATACAGCGACAGTAATTAATTCTTTGGATGAAAAAAGTACAGAACCGATAAAAGACAGCTGGTTTAGAAATTTTCTGAATAAAATCTTCAGTATTTTTTAGAATTTAGAATAGAGATAATGTCCAAGGTAACGGAATTGCCAAGAGCATAAGAACAGCCCCAAGAAGTCCCAAATTCTTATAGAAATTTACTTGTTCCCCCATTTTATACATTGGGTCGGAAACCTTCCAATACTGGTGCATTTTAAATGCCGCAACAAACAAGAAAACTGCAATCAAAAGCACTGATATTTGGATATAAATTCCGAGAAGTATGCCCAAACCTCCCAAAAACATCATTGCGCCTGTTAAAATCACAGATGTTTTATGCATAGGCACTCCTTTGGATTGCGCATAACCTGCGAGCATGTCAAGACTCTTAAAATGATTAAAACCACTCATTATAAAATAACCACCCAATAATATTCTTCCTAAAACAAATAAATATTCCATATTGTTAAATAGGCGTCTAAGCCCAAGTTATATTAATAAGATTCTTATTATACCTTTTTATTCTTAAAAGATGCAAACTCTGTAATTTTTCCGGCCTTTATCTCTATTTTATCCGCTTTTCTGAGATTTTTGGAAACAGTTTTAGATATAATATTGTAATGCTTTATTTTATCTAATTCTTCGTCTATACCCCAGAGATTATCATTCATCAGCATCCAGTTTTTCTCAAAAATATTTAGATTGAGAGGCTTAGAATACCTTCGCAAGGTTTTTACGCCATTATTTAAAAAATATTCATGAAAATAAGACATTACAAGTTCATGGATACTTTTGTAAATCGGCTCGCGGTATCGCAATACTGCATGATTGGTTTTGGAAAGCGCTCCCCAAAGTTCATGCTGTTTAAAGGGAGCTAAAACATGGTCAAAATCGCTTTTTGTCGCTTCCAGGTGAAGCACGAGTGGAGGAAAACCATGTAAGGAAAGTATGTATGCTCCCAAGATAGCTCCTTCAATACAATGCGCGCTTTTTGTTTTTAAAACTATAATTGGTGATTTTAATGTCTCCCCTTTTTCCTCAAAATTAAATCTCAACCCATTTAAAAAATCTTGTACCTTAGCCGGTGTATTTAACTTCTGCATTAAAATTTTTTCTTTTTTGGTAAAAGAATTCATTATATTTTCTCTATACTATACTACTTTTCAATAATTAAAAGTTTAGTCGGACTGCGATGTCCATTTACAATGCGAATTTTCCCTTTAGGAAGATGGAAATGTATGGAAAAAAGTTCAATAACACGATTATTAGCTAAATTGCGTTCAGCTTTTTCTTTGACAGAAACTTCAAAATGGTCTTCGTTGATTTGTTTAAATATTTCTTTTTTCGCAGAAGGAGAAACTTTTACTCTTATATACATCCCGTTAGAAATTTAAATTAAGTTAATAATATCAAGCCTTAATATCTCGTTTTCAATATTTATGTTATTTCTAACGGGATACATTTTATAAACTCTCTTTGTTATAAAAATGAGCAACCAGCAAGAGTGTGATAACTGCAAGAAAACTGGTCAAGGAAAGCATGGGTAAAGATATATAACCGCCAAACTCCGATACTAACTGCTGATAACAAGAAATACCGGAAGCGTCGCACGGAAGGTTTCCTTTTTCTCCGAAATAATAAATAAAGTTTTGATATATGGAAATAATAAAACCCACAGATAAAAGCGGCATTGAGTATTTTACTATTTTTTTATTTTTCTCCCAAAGAGCTACGCCAAAAATGAATACTTGCGGAAATAAAAATACTCTCTGATACCAACAAAGCTGACAAGGAGGAAAACCTATTATTTCAGAATATACCAGAGAAAATAGAGAGGCAAAAAAGGCGACCAAAAAACCAATAATTAAAAAGTGTTCTTTGACAAAATCCAGAAAGCCATTTTTTTTAGAATAAAAAAAAAGAACAAATAAAATTGCGACAGAAAAAACTTGAAGAAGTATGGCACCTAAGCCGAGTAAAACATTTAGATAATGGACGGTTTCTATATTCATAAAATAACTATTGAGGTAAAAAACAAGAAGTTTTAGCTGCCAATGTTTCAAGCGAAACTACTCCTGTCAAACGAGAACCGTCGGCAAAATCCCAAGTGGGATAACCTTCAATATTTTTATCGGCACATGCCTTAACCTGCGACTGACCGTCCAAAGTAGAACATTCCACATAAGGTAAGAGCTTGATGGATGAATCAAACAACTTTTTCTGCTCCTGACAATTAGGACACCAAAAAGCTCCATAAAAAACAGCACCTTTATCTTTTAGACACTGCGCAAAAGCATCATACTTGCCAGGACCGGCTGGTGCGCTGGAAGAACGAATCAAAACGGTTGCAATTACTCCTAAAATGAGAATTCCTATTATTCCAAAAAATATTTTTGCTTGTGATGATTGCATATGATTTATATTAACATATTAAAAAATTTTAGGTAGAAAAACAATAAGCCCGACAATCGCTGCGGTAAATATGGAAAGCACGACAGCGGCAGCGGCAACATCTTTGGTATCGCGAGCAAAAGGATGATACTCCGGAGAAGTCAGGTCTATGTCTATTTCTATAGCTGTATTAAATACCTCCGAGACAATTACAAAACCGATAGAAAAAATCAAGGCAATCCATTCAAAATTTGAAACTCTTAAATAAAATCCTAAAATTATCACCACTGCAGTACTGAATATAAGTATATATAAATGTCTTGAGGTTTTACAAAAAACATACATGCCTCTGAACGCATTCAAAAACCTGTTACTGATTTTAACTTCCCGCCAGGCTTTATTTTCTTTTTGAGAATCTTCCATCTAATTTTTATTTCTAAAAAGGTCAATAAAAAAGAAACTAAATTTAGTGCTTTTTTCCAAAAAATTGAACAGAATTGCAAGCGTAAATAATATAATTGCAATACTAGTACTAAAAAATGATACAAGTATGGCGACAACAGCCGCTCCAATCGGAAACAATATATGCATATTCGCATGCTCGTTTTCTGTTTTAGTAAATGGCGCGTTTTCAATAGTTTTAGAATTAATGACATATTGACGCATTCTAAACAATGAAAAGCCGATAAAAATAATGTTTATTGCGAAAAAAATAACAGCCGTTTTAGAATACCCATATTTACCTAGAAAATGAGATGAAAATGGCACAAGCGCCACAAAGAAAAAGAAAACTGCGTTTAAATTGGAAAATCTTGTATCAATGTTTTTCGCAAGTATTGATTCAATAAAATGGTGCGAGCGCCAATAGGTAAAAAGAAGAGAGAAACTCAAAAGATAACTGAGAAAAACAGGAAAAAGGTTTAATAATGATTGAAAAAGAGTTTGGTCGCTGACTGTTCCAACATGTTCGGGTATACGTATTTCAAAAACTAGAATAGTCATAACTATGGCAAAGATGCCATCTGCCAATTGGTCCAATCGTGCTTGTTTCATTACTGTATTATATCACAAAAAATTATTAATTTACTGGCAATTCACAACCGCTTATTTCTGATAATTTTTCTAAGCCTTGCTCCCCTGCGTATTTTACCCCTTTCTCATCTATCCAAGTTGGATAACCTTCTATACCTTTTTCAAGACATTCATTTGGATTTTCGGTACATTCAACATAAGAAACATATTTAAAAGAATCTCCAAAACGAGCCTTTTCTGCCTTACAATGGGAACACCATTCAGCGCCATACATGGTTAATTTTTTTGATGCAAGACACTGTGCAAAAGAGTCATATTTGGTGGAAACAATAGGTATTTTTTCTCCTGATTCAATTATTATAGCCGTAATTGTTCCTAAAATTAAAAGTCCAATCACAGAAAGAAAAATATTTTTAGTCATAGTGCTATTCCTTGCAACAATCAACAAGCTTGCTCATAATGTCATCAAAGGTCATCGGCTTCTCTTTCTTTAAAGTGTTTTTAACATCCGCTGTATTGATAATTTTTAATCTAAGTCCAAAAAATAAATTAAAGGATTTATAAGCAAAACTGAACATCTGTTTTGCATCCTCTACTTTACCGTCTCCTTGCAATTTGGTTCCAACTTCCATAAGTCGCATTGTGGTTGCAAGTAAATGTTTTGATATGCACCAACTTTCAGCTTCAGTTTTGTCTATCATTCTGGCTAAGAGCACCTTGCGCATCTCTCGCACCTCTCTTAACATTTCGTAATACTCACCCTTGCCTGTTTTTGCTCCGGAAAAAAAGAAATGTTCTTCCAGGCTTATCAAATTCATAACAGCAACACTCAAATCTTCTTCCGTCGATAAATCAACTCCCCTGTTTTCTTTTAAAGAAGCTATTTTCTTTTGAAGTTCCTCAAAACTCATTAATTTTGGATCAGTCATTGTTTTATTTATTCTAAGGATTTTTGGTAAAGAATTTTAAGAGTCGTGGGTCCCCTGTCCTTATGACTCCGAGGGCGAAGGCTCAAAAATTTTTTACCAAAAATCCTTCATTAATAATTTATAACGAAAATATCAAAATACCGAACGCGACAAGGACAAGCAATAACACTATTCTGGCTTTTTTCGTTTCTAGTCTGCGCAACTTGTCTATCTTTTCTATCATAATCTTGTTTGTGGCAAATGCAAGTATCAGAATAAGCGGTAATACAAAAACAAAATTATATATAATCAAATACCAAAAACCTTTCCAGAAATTTGCATAATCATGAAGCAAGGTTAATACAAAAAGATAAGGCCCTCCGGTGCACGGAAATTCAAATAAGGCGACCAAGGAACCCAATAAAAAAAAGGCCGGAATGGAACCTTTATTTATCACTTTTGCAAGAGTTGAATGAGCGCTTTCCGGTATTTTCAATTTAATTGGAAAATTAGGAAAAAATTCGTTTATCAAACCGATAATACTATAAAGCAATAAAATAGACGCACCCACTTTTGCCATTATATTCGGGATATTGAAAAAAGTGAGCGCTTGAAGAGCTCCTAATCCTATCAATGTGTAAATAATGGCAATGGCTAAAATGTATACGCCTCCCGACAATAAAACAAATTTTCTATCTTTTCCCAAACTGAGCAGAAAGGCAATTGTCAGAAACAAAACAGATATGGCGCAGGGATTAATGCTGTCTATCAATGCTGAAACCATAATTACCGGTAGAAAACCATGCGCGCTAGTAGTTAAATAATTTACAAACATTTCAGTATAATAGCATAAATAATTTTGAAAACAAAAATTTTTGAATTTTAGTGTTTTTTATTGGTATTGAATATAAATAGGTTTAGGATTTAATTTCAATAAATCATTCGGCGTCATTAAAACGGTGCCAGTTGTCAAAATATCGTTTTTGTAAAATAATTTAAAGCCAGTAAATTGAACAGGTTCTTTGTAAACAAATTGCTGATAAGTATTTATTTTTTTGGCTGCCCCTCCCCAACCATCCATATTCATAACAATCTGCACTTCTGGTAATGGTTTTATTTCTTTATAATTGGTAACCATTTTCTGCGTATAACGATGAATGATAAATATTTTCGGAGTCAAGTTATTTTCTTTTACAATTTTTGCCAAATAATTTGCTGCAAAATTTATATCAGCCGCGTCGTATGTGCCTACAACTTTTCCAGGTCTAATACCGTTTTTCATGGAAAATTCAGGGTCAATGCCTAAATGAACTTGTGGCATCTTAAAATATTTTTCAAGCAATGGTAGTTCGGTTTGTAAATCACTAAAGCCGACTTGAATATCTAAAAAAACAATAGCATTTATTTTTTCCGCCATTTTAATAATCTTACCTATTTCCGAATATGGCATGCGAGCCCTATATTTGCCATCTTGCCCCGCGCTTTCTTGCGCTACGACTGCAATGTAATGAAGCGCTGGAATAACCGGAGTTGATGGGTCAGCATCCTGCCATTTTTTTGCTTCAGCTTGTAATTTTTGCAACATTTCACTTTCAGGATATTCTCCCAACGCTCCCATTTTTGTTGAATACAAATTTCCATAATAAGCAACAATGCGGTTGAATGGTAGGATGGCTCCGGCATTAGGATAAACAGTTTTTACCGGCCAGAGATGCGTTCTGGTTGGTTGCGGAGGCTCGCCCGTAGGGCTATGCCCGAGGGAAACAGGAACTTTGGTAGTTTTAGTTATGGATTTGCCATTTTGGTCTTTCTCAATAGTTTTAACGGTTTCAAAAACAATTGGGTCAGGCGGGTTATTGGCCAGTTCTGTCATTTTTTTATCGTAAGCTATGGTGTCTAACGGCAAGAGTTCCGGTGATAATAAAGTTTTTACAATTTCATTTATCTTGATTTTTTCCCCGTTTGACACATTGCTGCTAAAAAATTCTGGAAGAATAAAAAATATAAAAAGTGCAATTAAGAAAACTACAAAAAACCAAAAGTGGGTACTTCTATATGTACTCTTTATCTTAGAAAAAATCTTACCTTTCATTAAGACGAAGTATAACAAAAATAGGAGATTTTAGCACTTTTTACTTAATACAAGTTGGTCCAGTATTTAAAGACTTGCTGGTTCCACTGTATCCCAAATTGTCTACACACCAGTATCCAGTTGAAAGAACAACAGAGGAAGCAAATGCTGTAACGCTATCTTTACAGCTTAATGTCACAGGTTGAGTAAAACCTTTTTTTGCATTCTCGTAATCACTTGAAGCACAAAATCCAGCATAGGAATTAGATTTATTGTAATAGACTTCTGCACTGACTCTTATGTTATTAAGGTCATCTTTTATCCCATTATCTCCAAGTTCTTTCTGCATCTTCTGCATTGCATTTAATTTTACCAGTAATGTATTTGTCATGGATACAATATTATTCTTATTAATCACAAGTGATTTAACAATTTCTTCTATTTTTTCTGCTTCTTTTAAAATATATGTGTCAGATAAAAGGTTAAATAAGATACTTAATTTTGTATTATTATAACTACCCAAATCTATGACGTAAGTTACACTATAAACATCAGAGGGGTCTTTTGATAAATCAGTGTATTTATAAGATGGATAAGTACTAATACTACCAAAAGAGCTCTTTGTGTATTTGTTTTTGTCTGTAAAAATTGAACTAAACATAGTATCATTTATATCTGGAAGTATATAAATTATAGGATAACTGTCCCATTGTCGAATCCTCATATAAACTGAAGGGATTCCCGAACTATTATATTCAATTTCTGCTTCTTTAGGGTAACTAAAAGAATAAAGACCATTTGGGTCATTGTAAATACTCAAAGATGAATTCTGGTTTATATTATCTGGTTGCTCGGTTTGTGTTACTGTTTGTGTATCTACAGTCTGTACTGGTACATCTTGTAATGCCGTTATGTTTGGAAAGAAATCTTTAATCACAGGCAATTTTATTATTTCATCTTTAAAATAATAAGTGGAAATTCCGCCGACCAGCAAGAACAATATTAATGCAAACAAAAAAATACTTTTACTGAAAATACTTTTTATTTTTACTGAAGTTGGTTGAGATTGGGGTTCAGATTGAGTAAAACTCACAGGATTGATATTGATGGGAGAAAAATTAGAAACTGGCGTTGGTGCTGGAGGCAGAGTTGATGCCGAAACCGTAACAGTATTGAAACCTTCTTCAACATCTTGTGAATTCCAGCCATTGGCTAAAAGCTCACTGGATATTTTTTCTTTAGTTAAACCTGCTTGTAATTGTTGCTTGATAAAGTCAACTAACTGTTGGTTAATCATAATTTAATTATAAGCAATTAATAAAATTTTGTCTATTTTCAATTTTTCCCTAGAGTATTTAAGTTTTTGCAAATGGGTAGTCTTGTTGTATAATGGAAACCTTAATATATAATTTTCTCGTTTAACGCGAGAGAGATAAAAATATGCAAAACCCATTTGAGAATGCCATGAAACAATTAGATAAGGTCGCTAAAATAAAGAATTTCAGCGAAGAATTCATAACTCGCTTGCGTCAACCTGATCGCGATATAAGAATATCAATTCCTGTTAAGATGGATAACGGTTCCACAAAAATATTTGAAGGATATAGAGTTGAATACAATAATGCGTTAGGGCCTTACAAAGGAGGTATCCGATATCATCAAGATACTGAAATAAATGAAGTAAAAGCTCTGGCATTTTGGATGGCGCTCAAATGCGCGGTTGCGGGCATTCCCATGGGTGGAGGCAAGGGCGGAATTACGGTAAATCCGAAAGAATTATCTAAAGGAGAATTGGAAAGACTTTCACGCGGATGGGTACGAAAACTTTCAGATATACTGGGTCCTAAAAAAGATGTGCCTGCGCCGGACGTAAATACCACACCAGAAATAATGGCTTGGATGAATGATGAATATCAAAAGATAACCGGTGATAAAACGGGAGCAATGATAACAGGCAAACCGTTGGATAAAGGAGGATCTGAAGGCAGAGGCACAGCAACAGCTCAAGGCGGATTTTTTGTTTTTGAAGCGCTAAAAAAAGAATTGAACTTGCCGGAAAAATGCAAAATTGCCATACAGGGTTTCGGTAATGCGGGGTCTTATGCTGCGCTTATCTGGAGTAAGGCAGGACACACAATCTTAGCTATTTCTGATTCAAAAGGTGGAGTATACAATGAAAAAGGCTTAGACATAGAGAAACTCATGAAGTATAAAAAGGACACCGGTTCCCTTTCAGGTTTTCCAGATGCAAAAGAAATCACCAATGAAAAACTTTTAGAAACAGAATGCGATTTATTGATACCGGCAGCTTTTGAAAATCAAATAACCGGAGCAAATGCCGACAAAGTAAAAGCCAAGGCTATTTTAGAACTTGCAAATGGTCCGATAAATCCTGAAGCTGATGAAATTTTATATAAGAAAAACATTCCCATTGTACCGGATATTTTGGCAAATTCCGGCGGAGTGACAGTCTCTTACTTTGAGTGGGACCAAAATCTAAAAAACGAACATTGGAGTGAAAAAGAAGTTTTTGACAAGCTTCGACCGATACTTGAAGATTCAGCAAAAAAAATCTTAGCAAAATCAAAGGAATCAAACACAGACCTCCGCTGTGGCGCATTCATTTTGGCGCTTGAAAGAATTGAAGCAAAAATAACCTTATAAAATAAGGGTATAAAATCACATTTTCTTAACATCATTTTTTATCATTCTAACAATTTCTGGGAATTTAGATATTTTAAAATGTCCGTTTTTACTCTTATAGATTATAATTTTTGCATTTTTTAATTTCTTTTTATATTTCCCGGCGTGAGATATTGGGACATCGTCATCATCTCGTGAAAACATTAAGGTGAGATTTTTTGAATTCCTCTCAATTAAAGACAAATCAGATTTTAGCTTAAAACCTCCTACTAAATCTTCATGAAAACAAGTGTCATCAAAAGGAGGGCAAACCAGATAAGTTGATAATATTTTTTTAGGGAATTTATTTTCAGATAAATATTTTGCAAGAAAAATTCCGCCTAAAGAACCACCAATTAAAATAACATTGTTTCTTAAATATGAAAAGTATCTTTCAAAATGAATTTTCCAATCAACATATTTTGAATTATCTGATAGAGGCATACACGGTCTAATTATTTCAAAGTTTTTACCTAATTCTTTATCTAAATAATTATCAGACCATCTTATGCTTTTCTCTATTGATATTTCCCTGTTTTTCAAAAAATGCAGATAATCTTTCTGGTTTTTGAAAGTCATTCCACCATGAATATATAATATTTGTATCTTCTTTTTCATATTTACATTATATCAAAATTAAGTTCATTTGATAAAAACCTAATTTTGTATTACTGTATAAATATAATTGCGGGATCTGCTAATTGGTAGGCAACATGCCTCTGGAGCATGGAATCTAGGTTCGAACCCTAGTCCCGCAGCAAGTAAGTTTGGTATAATCAAAATATGAAAACTAAATTTATTTTACATGGAGGTTTTAGTAGGGAAAAAGCACCCATTCAAGAGAACGATAAATTCTTTCAAGAAATACTAAAAGATGCATCCGGAAATGTGAGAGTGCTTTTGGTTTATTTTGCAGAACGAGAGGAGATGGTACAATTGAGAATTGAGCAGGATAAAGAGCAACTCAATAAAAATAAAGGATTAAAAAATTTACATTTTAAAGTTGCCTCAGAAGAAACTTTTACACAAGATTGCGCCTGGGCAGATATTATATATCTTCATGGAGGTCGTACAATAAAGCTCATAGAAATACTTAAAAAATATCAAAATCTGGAGCAAGTATTTTCTGGGAAAACAATCGTGGGTGATTCTGCTGGAGCTAATGTCTTGGGACAGTTATTTTATAGTAAAAATTCAAAAGAAGTTGGTGAAGGACTTAGAATTTTACCTTTCAAGATTGTTGTACATTACGTAGATGGTACACCAAATCCACTTGCACACATTGAACCAAACTTAGAAACCTTATTTTTACATGAATACGAAACTATTGTTAAGTATTATTAAATCATAGTTTAAACCTCACGCCACACGGACAGCAAATTTATTTTTTCTTATTTATACAAGCTTTTATGAAAGCCGTAAAAAGAGGATGGGGCGACAGTGGACGCGCTAAAAATTCCGGATGAAATTGCGTACCTAAGAAAAACGGATGTTTGTTTTTTGGAAGTTCGGCTATTTCCATTAAATGCCCATCGGGAGAACTGCCGGAAAAAACAAATCCTTTTACTTCCAATTCGCCGATAAATGCGGGATTTACTTCATAACGATGACGATGTCTTTCTTCTATTTCCTTTTTCGCATAAGCTTCTTTCGCTATGGTCCCCTCACGCAATACTGCTTTATACGCTCCCAAGCGCATGGACCCGCCGTAAGAATTATTTTTCAAAATTTCTTTTTGCGATTCCATCACATCTATCACCATATTTTTTGAATTCGGATTTACTTCTCTCGTATTGGCATCTTTAAGCCCTAAAACATTTCGCGCATATTCTATCACCATCATCTGCATACCGTAGCAAAGACCAAAGTAAGGAATTTTATTTTCTCGGGCAAATTTTATAGCTTTCAAATTTCCTTCCACTCCGCGTGAACCGAAACCTCCGGGAATAATAATGCCATCGTATTTTTTAAGTTCTTTCAATTTTGTCGGATTTTTTTCAAAATCAACAGAATTGAGCCAGGTCATAACGGGCTTCCTATTTTGCGTGTAGCTGGAATATTTTATCGCTTCAATGACAGATAAGTAAGAGTCGGATAAAATAAAATCCCCTGTTTCAAAATATTTTCCTATCATTGCTATTTTCACCGTATGTTTTCCATTATGCGCATATTTCGCAAAATTTTTCCATTTTTTCCAAGCTTTTGCGTCTGATTTTTTATGAGAAACATTTAAAATATCGCAGAGTTTGTCTGAGAGCTTTTCTTTTTCAAAATTAAGAGGTATGTCATAAATACTATCAACATCCGGCGCAGATATAACTCTATCAACCGGCATATTGCAAAAAAGAGATATTTTCTCTTTTCTTTTATTGTCCAAGACAACATCAGCTCTAGCTATCAAAAAATCCGGTTGAATACCTGAAGCATTAAGAGTTCTTACGGCATGTTGGGTTGGTTTGGTTTTCATTTCACCAACTTTCTGCGGTGTCGGCAGATAAGAAACCATCACAAAAACAACATCCTTGGGGTGTGAAAGTTTCATCATTCTGGCAGCTTCCAAAAAAAGCATATTCTGGTATTCCCCTATAGTTCCGCCGATTTCAATAACAACAACATCAGCTTTGGAATTTTTTCCCGCTTCTTCAATTCGCTTGATAACTTCAAGCGGGATATGCGGAACAACTTCCACGCATTTGCCTTTATATTCTAAATTGCGTTCTTTTTCTATAACTGCTTTATAGACTCGGCCGGTTGTCATATAATTTATCCGAGTTAAATTTAAATCAAGGAATCTTTCATAATTACCCATATCTTGGTCTGTCTCATCGCCGTCTTTAAGCACAAACACTTCCCCATGTTCGGTGGGATTCATCGTGCCGGCATCGACATTAATATAAGGGTCGATTTTTATAGCAGTAACTTTTAATCCGCGATTTTTTAGAATAAGTCCGAGCGAAGATGAAGTAACGCCTTTCCCAACTCCAGAAATAACCCCTCCCACCACAAAAATGTACTTCGTTTGTTTTTTCATAAAAACTTTAAAGTAAAATTCAAAAGATTTAAAGCGTCGTGGGTCCCCTGCCCTTATGACTCCGAGG
This sequence comes from Candidatus Nomurabacteria bacterium RIFCSPHIGHO2_02_FULL_35_13, assembly GCA_001785515.1. GTDB lineage: Bacteria > Patescibacteriota > Minisyncoccia > Phycocordibacterales > UBA9973 > UBA9973. The sequence goes on from MFTY01000006.1 coordinate 23,569, forward strand.
GCGAAGGCGCTGAAATCTTTTGAATTTTACTTTATCATTTATTTAAATATTTTCTAATTGCGATAAAACTCGAAATCATACCTAAAAGAACACCTGATAATAAAATAATTATGGAAATTTGAATCAAGTTTGAGACATAATAATCATAAATATTGAGTCCTAAAAAATTGGTCATATTACGCCCAAGATAAGCCGTCATTGGCCAGAAAATAACTAAGGTCACAATCGTGGCAATAATACCATAAATTGCCCCTTCTACCATAAAAGGTCCGCGAACCCGTATCTTGCTTGCCCCAACCAGGCGCATTACGCCTATCTCCTCTTTGGAAATAAAGATAGCCAATCGAATGGTATTGAAAGTAATAATTATGGAAACAATTACCAGAATCATTGTAATCAGAAAACCCAGTTTTTGCGCGCCGGATATTATATTATTTAATCTGTCTATAACTGTTTTATTTTGATTATAGTTTACTTTGTCTATTATAGAAGTAGAACCCAAAACCAACGCATTATCCGATTTTAAAAAATTTGCGATGCTTTCATATTGAGAAACTTCTTTAGCCTTAACATTAAGATACCCTCCTAACGGATTATCTTTTATTTCATCTAGCGCCTGAATGGTTGGGTAATCGTTCTGGTGACGCTCGCGGAAAAGTTTTAATGCTTCTGTGGCGCTAATATAGGAAATTTTTTCCACTTCCGGCAAATTTTCCAGAGATTCTTTTAAAAACATTATTTTGCTTTCCGGGACATCAACGTTAAAGTAAATTGCTACATCTACTTTATCTTTAATCTGGTCCAAAGAAAAATGAAGTACCGCTTGCAGTAATATAATTGCAGTGATGACGGAGAGAGTAATAGTAACAACGAGAACAGCAGCCCAAGAAATAATTCCACTTCTGGAAAAATTCACAAAACCTGCTTTTATAATTCTCTTTAATTCAGTCATAAATAAATTATATCATGGTTCGATTTTACTCACCATGACCCTGAGTTTATCGAATGGGTCATAATAAAAAAAATTTGAATTTTTGTTCTATATAATGTACTTGCCACTTTTATCATCCCTAATAACCCTGCCTTTTTCCATTGTTATTACCCTTTTGCCAATTGAATCAACAACGCCACGATTATGTGTCGTTAAAACAACTGTCGTGCCAAGGTCGTTTATTTTTTTTAAAATTTGAACTATTTCATATGTATTAATCGCATCCAAATTCCCTGTTGGTTCATCTGCAATAATGAGTTCAGGTTGATTTATGATGGCACGGGCAATGGCAAGACGTTGCTGTTCACCTCCGGACATTTGATTGGGAAAATGAAACATTTTATTACTCAAATCAACAAGTTCTAAAACATGAGGAACATCGCTTTCTATTTCTTCATTGCTTTTACCGACAGCTTCCATTGCAAAAGCAATATTTTCATATGCGGTTTTATTAGAAAGCAATTTAAAATCTTGAAACACCATGCCGATTCTTCTTCTTAATTTAGTCAAATCTTTATTTTTTAATTTAGGTATGTTAATTGACTCAAAAAAAACTGTTCCACTGGTTGGAACATCGTCCGCTAAAATCATTTTAACGAGGGTGGTCTTGCCCGCGCCGGAATGCCCCACAATGGAAACAAATTCCCCCGCTGTTATGGTTAGAGTCACATCATCCAATGCCACAGAATCTTCATTATAAATTTTTGAAACATTGTTAAAATAAATCACTCTCTTATCTTATCATAAATTCTTCTCTGCCTCAATAAATAAATCAATGTCTCCCGTCAATACTCCATCCACATTTGAAGTTTCAGTATTTGTACGGTGGTCTTTAACCATTTTATAAGGATGCAATACATATGAACGAATTTGATTCCCCCATTCTATTTCTGTATTAAAGTTTTTATTGTATACTTCTTCCACTGTTTTTTCTTCTTCCTGCGCTTTCTTAAAAATTTTGGCTTGAAGTATGGACATTGCCCGTTCCCTATTCTGTTCCTGTGAACGTTCGCCGGAAGCATGCACGGAAATATTAGTAGGTATATGAACAAGCCTGACGGCTGTCTCTCTTTTGTTCACATTCTGTCCACCGGGTCCGCTGGAACGGCTATATTCTATTTTTAAATCGCTTTCGGGAATATTAAAATCTTTTTCTTCCAATTTTGAAAATTTTGGCAGTATTTCTACCAGAGAAAAAGAAGTGTGTCGTAATTTTTTTGTATTAAAAGGTGAAACGCGAACCAAACGATGCACTCCTCCCTCATTTTTTAACATTCCATAAACATTTTTCCCTTTTATTTCAAAAGAAACATTTCTATATCCACCATGGTCGTTTTTGTGTTCGTGAATAAAAAAAATCTCCCAGTTTTTTCTGCTCGCATACTTCATATACATATCCAAAAGCATTCGTGAAAAATCTTCAGCATCATCTCCGCCGGCGCCGGAAATTATAGTGACAATTGCGTTGCCTTTGTCGTATTTTTGGGCGCCGGCAAGTTTGTCTTTAAGTCCTGCAAGTTTTTTTAATATTATTTGCGCTTTATTTTTGTCATTCCAAAAATTTGGCTCAAGCATTTGGGCTTCAAGTTTTTTTATTTCTTCTGCTATTTCTTTTTTTAATTGTTTAGAATCATTTTTCATATTTAAAAATTTTTGTAAATTATTTTCAAGAGCCGAGAGTGGGAATCGAACCCACGTTCCTACTTTACGAAAGTAGTGTTCTGCCACTGAACTATATCGGCTTCTTGCTCTACTTAAGTCCGACTATAGTCGGACCAGGCTGAGCTAGGGTGGCTGGAGCCGTTAATCAGATTTGCACTGATGACCTCGTTCTTACCAAGAACGTGCTCTACTACCTGAGCTATAACGGCAAATTTAATTTGGCTATTTAAACATCTTAGTTTATTTTACTTTATTTTGCAAAATTTTTTTTAATAAAATTTTTTAATTTATGGGGGGTGTGGATTGTGTGGATAGAGTGTATAATTACACCTTTTTTTAAAGAAAAAAAACTATATACTTTTAATGTTGAATTAAAAAAATGAAAACGAAAATTATTTTAAATAAAAAAATTGTTATCGGTTTTTCCTTACTTTTTCTCTTTTTTGTTGTTCAATTTTATCCAATCGTGGAAACTGTAATTGCCGCATCAGCTACCGATAATGTCATCGTCACTCTTGATGTAACTACAGGTATCACTATTTCAGATGGCGCTGATGCAACCATGTCTCCCAATCTCGGTGTCACTTCAGACCAGTCAATCGGAAATTCTTCTTGGATTGTCAAAACAAATGCAGCGCTTGGATATACTCTAGCGGTAAAAGCATCTACTACTCCTGCGCTTAAAAATGGAGTCGTTGATTCATTTGCTGATTATACTGAAGTGGTAGCCGGAACTCCGGAAGTATGGTCAGTGGGAAGTGGTGATAAAGAATTCGGATACTCAGCGTATGGAACTGATACAGCTACTGCAACATGGGGAACGTCAGCATCTTGTGGCGCATCTGGTGTACCGGCTGTTGCTCAAAAATATGTAGGATTCTTATTGACAGACAAGACAATTGCTACCAGAGCTACTGTCACTCCTAATGCTGGAATAACAACAACGATTTGTTTTGCCGCTCAACAAAATGCGGTCTTTGCGGCTTCTGGAACTTACACTGCCACCATCACCGCTACTGCGTTAACGCTGTAAATCTGATACTTTTTTTATTTAACATGAAAAAAATTTTTTATATAATCATTATATTTATTATCTTTGGCAGTGTTATCGCACCAAGGTATTCTTTAGCTTTTGAAAAAAGCAAAATAGATATGATTGCGCAAAATGATTTCGTAGTAGAGCCCGGAAAGACAGAAGTATTTTTGAACCCCGGGGATAGTATGGTAAAAAATATTATTATCACGAACCGTATAAATAAAACCGTCAGATTCAAATTAAGTACGGAGGACTTTGTAGGAACCGACGACCCAAAGCAACCTGTGACACTTCTAGGAGATGACCATAGCCCGTATTCTCTCAAAGATTTTATTGTTCCTGAAATTAATGAATTTTCTCTTGAGCTTGGAGAAAAAATTATTATCCCGGTAACAGTTTCTATTCCTAAAAATGCTGAACCCAGAGGATACTATGGAGCGCTTATTGTTTCTAATGACCCGGATAATCAGGAAGGACAAAATCCAAAAGATGTGGAAGGAAAAACACGAATCATTTCCAGAATTGGTTCGCTTTTTTTGCTTAAAATAAATGGCGAGGGAAAAGAAGAAGGCGCTGTTGAAAATTTTAAATTAATCGGACCGCAAAAATTATTTTATGAAACAAGACCGGAAGGATTTGAAATTGCATATAAAAATACCGGCAATGTCCATCTTGTTCCTTATGGAATGGTAACAATTAAAAATATGTTTGGTAAAGTCGTGAACACTCTTCCGGTTGACGCTTATTTCGTGCTTCCGGATTCTACCAGATACAGAGAAGTGAGTTGGACTGAAGGATTTGCTCTTGGACGCTACACAGCGCATTTATCTTTGAATAAAGGTTACGGGAATGAATATGAAAATATTGATTTATCATTTTGGGTGCTTCCATGGAAAATACTGCTTATGGGATTTGCCGGTATCGCACTCATTGTCGCCCTTATTTACTATTTCTTGACGCGTTTTGAGTTGAGGAAAAAAGAAAAATAAAATGAAAAAATTTATTATATACATTATAAAGAAAAGGAGTATTGCTATATTTTTCCTAGTCTCTTCTTTTATAATACCTCTCTATACAATCCTAGCGGAAACGATGCAAAGTCCCACATACAAAATAATGTCCGATACTGTTAATGTGGGAGGACAAGATTCTTCAAGTTCCACTTATAAACTCGGTGACACTTTGGGAGAAGTAGGCACCGGGGATTCAAACAGCACTAATTACTTTTTACATGCGGGATTTTGGCAAATGCAAGAAAGTTATATTTCCATTTCAAGTCCTTCTGATTTGTCATTAACTGCTATTGGCGGAATAAACGGCGAAGCAAGCGAAGGAACTATGTTTTGGCAAGTAACGACAGACAATTCTGCCGGTTATAGTATGACCATAGAATCTACCACCACTCCGGCGCTTAAATCCGGCTCAAATTCTTTCGATGATTATACTCCGAGTGGAGCGGACCCTGATTATAATTTTTCTATTGTTTCCACGACATCAGCTTTCGGATTTTCTCCGGAAGGAACTGACACAGGTGTGCGTTTTAAAGATAACGGTTCAGCATGTAATATTAACGTAGGAGAAACTTCAAGTAAGTGTTGGGATGGGCTTTCTACTTCACCGAAGGTAATATTTCAAAGAGCAACGGCTAACCACCCTTCAGGAACCACCGCAACAGTTCGTTTCCGCGCAGAATCAGGAGCGGACCACATTCAACCGGCAGGAAGTTATTCTGCTCCAATTGTCATAACAGCGATAACGCTGTAAAGTAGTAAAATGTCTTCATGTAAAAAATTTTTTGAAAAGTGTGTTTCTGAAGGGGTTTTGAGCGCGGCGGCGCGAAAACTTCAGGATTTTTTAAGCTTCAAAAAATCCGTACCGAAAGAAATACAGCTTTTCAAAAAATTTTTTATACTTATTTTTATTTTTTCTATTTTATTGGGGGCAATGCAATCTTTTGCTCAATCAAATTCTATACAAATAGATTTGGGGGTGGAAGGATGTAATAATAATGGAATCTGTGAGCCAGGTATCGGGGAAACACTGATTAATTGTCCTATAGATTGCGCTGTTGTTACCCCTCCCTCAGGAGGAAGTGGCAGTATACCTACTAATATTTACTTATATAATTTGGCTATTCAGCCCAATTTTGTTAACGCAATCATCAGCTGGGATAGTTCTGTAAGCACTATAAGTACAATAAGATGGGGAGAAACAACGGAAGTAAAAGAAGGAACTCTTAGCAGTGTTGTTTTTGCCAGAAATCATAGAGTTGAAATAATAAACCTGAAACCGGGAACATTATATTATTTTACAATTGAAAGTCGTGACGCTACTGGAAGAATTAATATTTATCCACCAACATATTTTTTCACAAAATTTTTAAAAGATACAACTTTTCCACTAAATCCCCTTAACGTAAAAGCGTCAGCTGATATTCCCGGCATCACTATTTCTTGGAAGAATCCACCTGATGATAATTTTTCATATGTTCGTATAATGAGACATGAAGACCGTTTCAGGGGAAATCCGTTTTTGGGTAAATTAATTTATGAAGGCGCAGAAAAAAAGTTTTTGGATAAAAATGTAATAGCCGGTAAAAAATACTTCTATGTTTTATTTTCCAGAGATAATAAAGGAAATTATTCTTCGGGTGTAGCAGTATCTGCGACTGCATACTCTGAAAAAATAATTCCAACACCGACAACGCCACCAGAAGAAGAACCAATAGAAGAAATACCGGAAGAAAAACCATCAGGTGCTCCTATAACAGAAATATTTTTCGTACACCAATACAATCAGTTGGTTGAACCACTTACAAATACTAAAACAATAAAAATAAATAGCGATAAAAGCACTGTTGTTGATATAAATTCAAAAACTCTTCCTGATGACTGGATGAAAGTTATAAGTGAAAGTGGAGAACTCATCGGAGAATATTTATTTTCATTTAATAAAGACAGCGGACGTTATCAGGGTGTCATTCCCCCACTCCCAAAAGAAGGAAATTATATTGTAAAAATTTACAGATACCAAGATAATGTTCCAACAATAATAAGCCAAGGATTGTTAACTGTCGAAGAAAAAATAGCGCAAGAAATAGAAAAATCTGATGATACTAATTATCTTCTTAGGTACATTTTTGATTATCTGGATTGGATATACATAATTATCTCAATAATTATTCTAATTTTAACGGCTTTATTACTAAAACATAGAGCAAAAAACTCAACAAAATAGCCACTTTTAAGCCAAAAGGTCAGGTGCCTGCAGGGTAGCGAGCTTTGTTCTGCTGCCCTGTGGATAACTAGTTGATATGCTGTGTATTATCTACTATAATATAAGGGTATAAAAAAATATCGTTTATCCGAGATTTTGTTTTTTGACTATATTTTATCCGATAAACTCTTATTTTATATATCTTTTTTATGATTAGCGAGGAGCATGTAAAAATTTTATTTTTATAATGTCCGAGCGACATCATAATATTGTAATTATCAATCTAGAAATGGAAAATCTCAAAAAAGTAGTGTCATTGGGTCAAGCATCAAAAATTACTGGATACCATTCAGACTATTTAAGCGCTTTAATCCGAAAAGGAGAGATGAAAGGAGAAAAAGTTGGAGGAAGTTGGTTTACCACCGAAGAAGAGATAAACAATTACATTTTTAAGCAAAAAATTCGTCACAAAAAATTCGCTATCCTGGACTTTTTCTCCCCTACAAGAACAAAAAAGATTCTCATATCAGCTGGGATACTTTTTTCAGTTATTATTTTGTTTGGAATTTATCTTTATGGAAAAATAATCAAAGTAAATTTTGAGGAAGGTAAAAAAACACTTTCTTCTGATGCAGAAATAATAAATTAAAATGAAAATTCTATTTTCACAAAATAAGATACGAAACTCGTCGAAGGTACAGTTTTTGAGAGACATTGCACAGGCTGACGAGCCGAGCATAGCAAATTTTCAGCAGAAAATTATGCGTGTCTATCAAAAACTTGTACCAAGAAAGAGTTTCGTAAAAAAATCCGTACCGAAAGAAAGATATTTTTTTAAAAAATTTTTAATCTTGTTGATTTTAACTTCAATACTCTCCCCTTTCGTAAATGTAAATGCTGCAATCAATAAACAAATAAATTATCAGGGTAAACTCACGACTCCAGCCGGAGTAGCTGTTGCTGATGGTACTTACAATATGGAATTTGCTTTGTACACTGTTTCTTCTGCCGGCACCGCTATTTGGACAGAAACAAGAACAACTACAGATAAAGTGCAAGTAACAAGTGGACTTTTTAGTGTGCTTTTGGGAGAAGTTACCACACTTGCTGGAGTTAATTTTAATCAGACGCTCTATTTGGGTGTAAATATCGGCGGTACGGGAACACCAGGATGGGATGGAGAGATGACTCCTCGAAAAAAACTTGGCGCTGTCCCCGCTGCTGTCGTATCCGAAACTGCATTAAATATTATTGGCGGAAACAATACTACTTTATTGGGCTCGATTCCATATCAATCAAATACAGATACGACTTCCCTTCTTTCTCCAAACACAACTGTAACTAAAAAATTTCTCCGCATGACCGGTGATGGCGCAAATGGCGCCGTACCAGCTTGGGATACTGTTACGGCTACGGATGTAGGTTTGGGCAACGTCACTAATGAAAGTAAGGCAACTATGTTTACTTCCCCTACTTTCACGGGCACTGTCACAATTCCAACTCCATTCACCTTGGGTGCTATTTCTGTCACTACAACAGGAACACAATTAAATTATCTCAATGCTGCAACCGGTACGACCGGAACAACATCTACGAATTTAGTGTTTTCCACTTCCCCTACACTCGTGACTCCCGACATCGGTGTAGCCACTGGGTCTTCGGGCACTGTCATCGGTTCACAAACATTTACGACAAATAATATCGCAGACAGTGGAGCGCTGACAATTGCGGCAGGCGCTGGCGCAGCTTTAACTCTTACTTCAAATGCTGCCTCCACTTGGTCAACTTCTTCAGGTGATTTGACTATTGCTTCAGCAGGATCCGGTACCGGAAATATTATTATAGGTGGCGCATCTGGATTAACTCCTGACCTTTTAGTTGTCGGCAGAAAAAGTGATGCAGGAAATCCAACAGCGGTAGAAGGTGCGGTTTATTATAATGCCAATTCTGGAAAGTTTTACATTGCGGAAGGAAGTAGTCCGACATGGAAAGAAGTTTGTAATAAATTTGATGCTGCCTGCGGCCTCGGATCTGGTAGCGCATGGAGTGCTTTAAGTGTACCAACTGGTAATCTTACTTTGGCCATGGATATGGACACCACCACTTTTGGCTGGACGGCCACCGGAGCATTAAATGCCTGGACTCAGAATTTGGTTAATGAGGGAGCTTCTGCAACAACTCAAAATGCTTTCACTATTAACAATGGAGTTGCCGGTTCATTCACTGATACTGATACAGAGAATCTTCTTTTGATACAACAGCTAGATACTACAGTAGCCGGCACAACTGATGTAGACAACCTAATCAAGCTTGATGTCGCAGGAAATTCTGGCGCAACTGATGGTATTGAAATTACAAATTCCGGTGGTAATTTAACCAATGGTATTAATATTGTAGACACAGGAGGTGGAACTTTAACTACTGGCATCTTAATGTCGGGAACATTTACTAATCTTCTAAATACTCCGACAGTTGATATATCGGCGGCTGGAGCACTATCCGGAATTACAACGATTGCCACTTCCAGCACCATCAACTCTCAAACAATTTCTT
>MFTY01000007.1 GCA_001785515.1 Candidatus Nomurabacteria bacterium RIFCSPHIGHO2_02_FULL_35_13
TCCGGAGCTATGCCGTTTGCGCAAGACCACTATCCGTTTGAAAATAAAAAATGGGTAGATGGTAAAGGATATCCCGCTGATTTTATTTCTGAAGCAATTGACCAAACTCGCGGATGGTTCTATACCCTTCACGCTGTTGGAGTGTTGATGGGCCGCGGTAAAGCTTTTAAGAATGTTATTTGCTTGGGGCATTTACTGGATGCTTCCGGTAAAAAAATGTCCAAATCTCTCGGCAATATTGTTGACCCTTGGATTATGATGGAAAAATACGGAGTGGATACGCTTCGATTTTGGATGTATGGAGTTAATCAAGCAGGCGAGTCAAAGAATTTTGATGAAAAAACGGTACTTGAACTTAATCGACAGGTTTTCGGTCTACTTTATAATGTGTTGGCGTTTTATGAATTGTATCGTGATAAAAATTTAGAAAAAAACGACCAATCAAGGTCAAATAATATTCTGGATAAATGGATTTTAGCCAAATTGGATGAATTAATAGAACTTTCAACAAAAAATCTTGATAATTATAAATTACTTGAACCGACTAGGGCTATTCGTGATTTTATTGGCGACCTTTCTACTTGGTATCTGCGTCGTTCACGCGACAGAATAAAAAAAGAGGCAGCAAACCCCGAAGTAGAGCAAGTTCACTACGGGGCAAGAGCAACTTTGTATTTTGTGTTAAAAACTCTTGCAAAAATTATTACTCCCTTTGCGCCATTTACAGCTGAAGATATTTGGTTGAAATTACGAATTGAAAAAGACGAGGAAAGTGTGCATTTGGCAAAATGGCCTGCTAAAGCTTTTAAACTTTTCTCATTTGGTAAGTCAAAAATTTTGGAAGATATGGAAATAGCAAGACAGGTAGTAACAACAGCGCTAGATACACGTCAAAAAATGGGGCTTAAGGTTCGTCAGCCGTTATCATTTATGAGTATTCCTTATAATCTATCACAAGAATTTTTAGATATTGTCGCCGATGAAGTTAATATTAAAGAGGTAAAATTTATAGACAGTTCTAAACTATATCTTAACCCAGATATCACTCCCGAATTAAAACAAGAAGGAAGTTATCGTGAATTTGTGAGGGCGATACAGGATATGCGTAAAAAAATGGGGCTTACTCCAAGTGATGTGATTTCTCTTGTTATTGAAACGAACGATGAAGGTAAAAAATTAATACAAAAATTTGAGTCTGAACTTTTGAAAACAATTCTTGCGTCAAAAATAGAATTTAAACAAAGTGACGGAGAGACCCTAAAAATCGACGAATTGGTATTTAAGGTAAAAATTGCTAAAATATAAATATGAAAACAATTTTAGTTGATGCTGTAGATTGTTTTATTATAGAAAAAGATGGGAAATTCATAATTTTTCAAGATATGTATAAGTTACTTGAAAAATATTCCAACAAAAAAATAATTTTAACTGGTGCTAGTGATGACAAAAGAGAATTGTTTGGTTTAGATAATATGCCGTATGAAGTTTTTACATTAAAACATAATCCAGAGAAGACAAATCCAGAATATTACAAAATAATGCTAAAAAATTTTAATTTAAATAAAAATGATGTAATTTATTTTGAACATAACACTGATGCAGTAAGAAGTGCGCAATCTATTGGAATAAATACTTATTTTTATGACAATGATAAGAAAGACTTAGAAAGCTTGAAAGAATTTCTAGATAAAAATTTTAAATAAATAATTCTTATGCACCATATTTATCACACAGAAGGAATAATATTGGGAAGCAGAAATTTCGGGGAAACGGGAAGATATTATTCCATTTTTACTCGCGATTTAGGAATGATATCGGCTTCAGCCCAAGGAATCAGAAAAATGTCTTCAAAACTGCGTTTTGTATTGCAAGATTTTGCATATCTTAAGATTGATTTGGTAAAAGGCAAAGATTTTTGGAGAATTACAAATGTTTCAAAAACAAACAAACTTGAAAATTTATCCAAACCGGAAATTCTTGAAGTTTTTGTGAATATTTCCAGACTGTTAAAACGCCTGCTTGCTGGAGAAGACCCGAATAAGGATTTGTTTATTGATTTATTAAATGGATTAAGTATCTTGGAGAAGTCTGAAACAAAAGATGAATTACTCAACATTGAAGCTATTATTGTTTTACGTGTCCTTAATAATTTAGGATATATAGGAGGCAGTGAAGTGCTAAAAGATTTTATTAAATCGCCGTTTGAAAGAGATTTGATATTTGAAGTTTCAAAAAGTAGGGCAAAAATACTGCATCAAATCAACAAAGCGCTTAAGGAGACACACTTATAGAATATGGTATAATTAAAAGAATGCCACCTCATGACGGAGATAAACTAAATAGGATAGAAGAGTTGAAAAGCAAACTCTTTAATAAAAATTATCAAACGAAAATAGGACATCGTGATAGTTTCCCGCATTTTCAGAAAAGAGAAGTTATGGATTCTTGGATAAAAAAAGAAGATGCCAGGTCTACTTTTAGAGAGAATTTTTTTATGAAGACATCCATGTTTAAAAAGTTTTTTATATTCTCAATAGTTTTTTTTATTTTAGCCCTGGGTTATGCCTCTTATATGTTTTTTGCCAAAGGCAATACTGTTTCCAACGATAATATTGATATTTCTGTGCTCAGTAATGCTTTTACTGCCGGCGGAGAAGAATATCCGCTTTTACTTGAAATAGCAAACAAAAACAACTCTCCCTTAGACCTTGTTGACCTTGTAGTGGAGTATCCAAAAAGCTCTCAAGCTAGTTTATCGCAAGACAACGAGCGTTTGCGCATATCGCTGGGGACAATTCCAGCCGGAGGGGTGAAAAATGAAAATATGAAACTGGTATTGTTTGGTGAACAGGGAAGCACACGTCAGATAAAAATTTCTCTTGAATATAGAGTAGAAGGGTCTAATGCTATTTTTGTGAAAGATAAATTTTATGATGTTTCTATAAATTCAACGCCGATAAATCTTTCAATCAATGCTCCTCTTGAAGCAAGTTCCAACCAAGATATTACTCTTGGTGTGAAAGCCACGTTAAATGCCACCAAATCGGTTTCAAAAATACTTCTCAAGGTTGATTATCCGGTTGGTTTTCAATTTGTGAAGGCAACTCCTGCGCCATTTTTAGGCAATAATATTTGGAATTTGGGAGACCTTGCGCCTGGAGCAGAACGCAATATTTCCATAGTTGGTAAAATGCTTGATGTTTTTGATGGAGAAGAAAAAGTATTTCGCGTATGGAGCGGGTCTCAATCACTATCAGACAAGTCTTTAATTAAAATCGTTTTTAATTCTTTGGAGCACATTGTCATGATAAAAAAGTCTTCAATTGAAGCCAAGCTTCTTATAAATGGCGTATACCAGAGAGAATATGCGATAGACACCAAGACTTCAATTCAAGGGCAAATCCAATGGACAAATAATTTGGAGACAAAAATAAATAATTTAGAAATTCGAGCAAAAATTTCCGGCAATGCGGTTAATCGCGCAACAATATCCGCAGGACAAGGTTTTTATAATTCTTCGCAAGATTTAATAATTTGGGATAAAAATTCTCAGAGTAAATTTGTGGAAATAAATCCAGGTGATTCCGGAGCAGTATCTTTTTCTTTCTCCCCTGTTTCACTTTTTTCTGCTTCAGGTGGAATTGTATCTCTTCCTTCTGTTAATATAGATGTTTTTATCACAGGTCAGCAAGCGCAAGGCGGTGGTGTTGTTACAGAATTGAATAATTCAGAGTCTAAAATTGTGAGAATTATTTCTGACGTCGGACTTTCAACCAAAGCCCTCTTTTTTTCCGGACCTTTTCTTAATAGCGGACCATTGCCTCCAAAAGTAGAACAAAAAACAACTTATAGTATCGTTTGGTCTCTTTCCAATACCGCGAATAATATTTCAAAAGCGGTTATACGTTCTACTCTTCCGCCGTGGATGCATTTTACTGGTTCATTTTCTCCAGCAACTGAAGATTTGACTTATGACGCTTCTACAAAAGAAATAGTTTGGAATGTGAGTGGAATTCCTCGAGGAACTGGAATCACTGAAGCGGGGAGAGATATTACTTTTCAAGTGCAACTTACTCCTTCACTTTCCCAAGTTGGTACAGAACCCATTATTATAAACGATACAATTTTGACCGGACACGATGATTTTGCTAATGTGAACGTAAGAGTTAATAAAGCTTCGCTTAGCACTCGGCTTCTAAATGACCTTAATTTTCCAGCTAATGCAAGCAGGGTGGTCCAATAAATTTTTTAAAAAGCAAAAATATGGAAAAAAAAGAAAACAACTTGATGGAAAAAATTGTTTCGCTTTGTAAAAGGCGAGGTTTTATTTTCCCCGGTTCGGAAATCTATGGAGGACTTGCCGGCACTTATGATTGGGGGCATTTCGGAGTAGCTCTGAAAAATAATATCAAACAATCTTGGTGGAAAAAATTCGTAGATAATAGGCGCGATATGTACGGTATTGATGCCGCGATACTTATGAACAGCAAAGTTTGGGAAGCGACTGGACATGTGGCCAATTTTGCAGACTCACTTGATGGCAAGCAATTTAATACGATGCTCAAAACAGAAGTTGGAGCAAAAAAGGAAGAAGTTGCAGTTTCTTATTTGCGTCCCGAAACAGCGCAAGGAATGTTTGTAAATTTTAAAAACACAGTGGATGCTTTTCATCCCAAGCTTCCTTTTGGCATGGCCCAAATTGGTAAAGTATTTAGAAACGAGATAGCTCCGCGGGATTTTCTTTTTAGGCAGAGAGAATTTGAGCAAATGGAAGTAGAATATTTTACAAAAGAAGAAGATTGGGGGAAATATTTTGAATATTGGAAAGGTGAGATGCTTGATTGGATGGAAGAAGTAGGTATTGATATGAGTAAAATCCACGAGCTTGAAATTCCCGATAAAGACCGCGCGCATTATTCTAGTCGAACGATTGATTTTGAATTTGAATATCCTTTTGGACAAAAAGAACTTTTTGGTCTTGCTTACAGAACAGATTTTGATTTAAAAAATCACAAACTTGATTATATTGATGAAGAAAAAGGAGATAAAATAATTCCACATGTCATAGAACCGACTTTTGGGGTGGACCGCGCTGCGCTTGCGCTATTACTTTCTGCTTATTGTGAAGATGAGAAGGGCGGAGAAGTCCGGGCCTATTTGAAATTCAAGCCTTCCATTGCTCCCGTTATTTGCGCTGTTTCGCCCCTACTTAAAAACAAACCTGAACTTGTGGAATATGCCAATACAAAAATATTTGCTCCTCTCAAGGCAGAATTTGGACGAGTAATATGGGATGATAACGGCAACATAGGAAAACGTTACCGCCGTCAAGACGAAATCGGCACGCCGTTTTGCATAGTTGTTGATTTTGACACTCTGACAGACGATACAGTCACAGTTCGCGATAGAGACACGGGTGAGCAAGAAAGAATTAAAATTGAAAATCTAAAAAATTACATAAGAGAAAAGATATAAATGAATTTTAAAAAAACAATCTTGAAAAACGGTTTGCGAGTAATAACAGTGCCAATGAAAGATAACCCTACGGCAACTGTTTTAGTATTGGTTGAAGCGGGTTCCAAATATGAGACAAAAAAAATAAACGGTTTGTCACATTTCTTAGAGCATATGTGTTTTAAGGGAACAACTAAGAGACCAAAAGCAATAGATATTTCAAAAGAATTGGACGCCCTTGGCTCGCAATATAATGCTTTTACCGCGCAAGAATATACAGGGTATTATGCGAAATCCGATGCCAAACATTTTAGCCGTATTTTTGACGTAGTTTCGGATATTTATTTAAATTCTACTTTTCCAAATATTGAAATGCAAAAAGAAAAAGGCGTCATTATTGAGGAAATAAATATGTATGAAGATATGCCCAATCGGCATGTTCAGGATTTAATAATGAAACTTCTTTACGGCAATCAGCCGGCAGGATGGAATATTGCCGGTGAGAAAAAAAATATTTTGAAAATGAAGCGCGATGATTTTGTGAATTATAAAAAAGCGCATTATCTGCCGGAAGCAACGACTATAGTAATATCGGGAAAGGTGAATGAAAAAGAAGCAATGAAAGAAGTAGATAAAATTTTCGGAAAGATTCCGCGTGGAAAGAAAACACAAAAATTAAAAGTAAAAGAAATACAAATAAAACCGCAAGTGTTGGTTAATTTTAAAAAAACAGACCAGACTCATTTTGTTTTAGGCACGCGTAGTCTAAATCTGTTTGATAAAAAGAATGCCGTGCTTTCGGTTCTGGCTGGAGTCCTGGGTGGTGGAATGAGTTCAAGACTTTTTCAGAAATTACGCGAAGAAATGGGTGTCGGTTACTACGTGCGAGCTTATAACGACTCTTATACCGACCATGGATTCTTCCAAATATCTGCTGGTGTGGACAATAAAAGAATTTATGAAGTTATAAAAGCTGTGTTGGAAGAATGCAGAAAACTTAAAACCAAAAAAGTTGGCTCTGAAGAGTTAAGTAAAGTTAAAGAGTGCTTAATAGGAAATATGAAACTTTCCCTAGAATCAACCGATGATATTGCTAATTTTTATGGCAGTCAAGAATTATTAAAGAAAAAAGTGGAAAGTCCGGGAAAAAAGGCGGAAGAAATCAGAAAAGTGACAGGAAGTCAGATTAAATCTCTGGCAAACAATATTTTTAAAAACAATAAACTTAATTTGGCACTTATCGGACCTTTTAAAGACAATTCTAAATTCTTAAAAATATTAAAATTTTAGATGTTTTTAAATTAGGTATTTTTATGGTATTATATCTGTATGTTTGAGAAGGATAATATTACTTCTATTTCAATAACTACCGGCACAATAATACGATTTTTTTTGCTTGCGCTTGGACTTTATTTATTTTGGTTCTTAAGAGACATACTCCTGGTTATTTTGACTGCCATTATAATAGCTTCTTTTGTAGAATCATCCATACCTCTTTTTAGAAGGATAAAAATTAATAGAGTTTTAGGAGTAGTTTTAGCCTACGTCATTACGATTTTTTTCCTTGCTCTTTTATTTTATCTTTTTGCTCCACTTTTGATAACTGAAACTTACAATCTTTCTGTTTTCTTATCTTCATACATTCCAGATTCATCATTTTTAAATTATTTTAAAAATGATGCGTTTTCAGGGGCTAAAGATATTGTTAGTAATCTTTCACACAGCTTATCTCTTACCAATCTAATTTCTTCCTCCAATGCTTTTATTAACACTCTATCTGGAGGATTTTTCCAAGTACTTACCGTGGCGTTCGGAAGCATTTTTAACGTAGTGCTTATTGTTCTTATTTCTTTTTATCTTTCAATTCAAGAAAAAGGAATAGAAAATTTTTTAAGAATAATTTTACCTGTACAGTATGAAGAATATGCGGTTGATTTATGGGAACGTTCACGCAGGAAGATTGCATTATGGATGAAAGGACAGATGCTTTTGGGTATTCTTATTACTATTCTTACCTATCTTATGCTGTCTATCATGGGAATTCAGTATGCTCTCCTTTTGGCCATTATAGCCGGCATAATGGAGCTTGTGCCTTATGGTATCTTGGTTGCGCTTATTCCAGCCATATCTTTTTCTTATCTTTCTGGGGGAGTTTCAAGCGCACTTATGGTTGCCGGAGCCTACATAATACTTCATCAATTTGAAGTTTTTCTTTTCTCTCCTCTTGTTATTAAAAGTGTGGTAGGTCTATCTCCGCTTGTAGTCATTCTTGCTGCTGTAATCGGTTTTGAATTAGGCGGATTTTGGGGATTGGTTCTTGCTATTCCTGTAGCTGTTTTCATAATGGAATTAATGAGCGATATTGAAAAAAAGAAAATTTCCTATAGAAATAAACAATGAAAGATAATGCCTTTTACATTACAACAACGTTACCTTATGTAAATGCGCCTCTTCATACGGGACACGCGCTTGAACTCGTGCGGGCAGATACTATTGCTCGTTATAAAAAACTTGTTGGATATGATGTGTATTTTAATACCGGCACAGATGAACACGGCATTAAAGTATATGAAAAAGCTAAAGAAAAAAACTTAGAAGTTCAAGAATTTGTCGATAAAGGTTTTGAAACATTTAAAAATCAATTAAAAATGTTTAGAATCACCGAAGAAGCGCATTTTATTCGCACTACTGATAAACATCACATTGAATCAGCACAGTATTTTTGGAAACTTGTTGCAAAAAATGGTTTTATTTATAAAAAAAACTATGAAGCCAAATATTGTATTGGGTGTGAAAGCGAAAAAACAGATTCTGAATTAGAAAATGGAGAATGCAAAGAACATCCGGGTGTAAAAGTTTCTATAATTAGTGAAGAAAATTATTTTTTCAAATATTCTGCCTTCAGAGACAAATTACTTGATTTTTATGAAAAAAATCCTAATTTTATAGTGCCGGATTTTCGTTTTAATGAAATAAAAACATTTGTAAAAAATGGTTTGCAAGATTTTTCGATTTCCAGATTAAAATCAAAAATGCCTTGGGGAATACCAGTGCCGGACGATAATGAACATGTGATGTATGTTTGGTTTGATGCATTGGTAAATTATATTTCTACCTTAGGTTGGCCGGAAAATGAAGAACAGTTCAAAAAATATTGGATAAACGGCAACCCTACGCAATATTGCGGAA
>MFTY01000008.1 GCA_001785515.1 Candidatus Nomurabacteria bacterium RIFCSPHIGHO2_02_FULL_35_13
ATAGATAGAATTATCGATTCTTTTCCGGGCAGTCAACAAGACCAGATTCGTCTCCAACTTGCCTCCAGCTTGCTTGGTATTTTTTCTCAAAGACTTATACCCAGAATTACCGGAGGACTTATTCCCGCTTGCGAACTTCTTTTGAATAATAATGCCGTTTCTAATTTGATTCGTGAAAAACGTACGCAAGAAATAGATGTAGTAATAGAAACAGGAGCAGAATTCGGAATGATAGATTTAAATCATTCGCTCATAGAACTTGTTCGCGCCGGAGAAATCACAATAGAAAACGCTTATCAGTTTTCACTTAATCCGAAAGGTCTTGAGCGTATGATTTAATAATTTATGTTATTTAAATACAAAGTAGTAGATGACAAAGGAATAAGCAAGGAAGGAGAAATTGATGCACCTAATCGTGATATGGCTATAAGCGGTCTCCAGAGAAGAGGTCTTATTATTATTTCCATCATAGACCAAGGAAAAAATAAATCTTTTCTATCTTTTTCATTTTTTGGAAAAGTATCAATGAAAGAAATTGTCATTCTTTCTCGCCAGATTTCAACTCTATTTGAAGCGCAGGTTTCCGCCCTGAAAGCTTTTACCATGCTAGCCAGTAATACTGATAACAAAATCTTATCGGGGAAACTCACGCAAATAAGCGATGACCTTCAAGCTGGAGTTTCTATTTCCGGCGCTTTGTCAAAACATCCCGATGTTTTTTCCAACTTTTATGTCAATATGGTTAAAGTAGGGGAAGAAACCGGTAAATTAAATGAAACTTTTGACCACTTGGCAAATTATCTAAATCGTCAATATGCTCTTACTTCAAAAACAAAAAATGCTCTTATTTATCCAATATTTGTTATTTGTACCTTTTTTATAGTTATGGGACTTATGTTTGTCGTCGTTATTCCTAAACTCTCAGTAATTATTCTTGATTCCGGACAAGAACCGCCAATATACACAAAAATAGTCATTGGGCTCTCAACTTTTTTTGTTCATTATGGTTTTCTTGTTATTATTTTTTTAATACTTTTAGGTATATGGCTATGGAGACTCTCCGTAACAGAGAAAGGCAAGGTATATATTGACAACATACGTCTCTCCATACCAGCAGTGGGCAATCTTTATAGAAAACTTTACCTTTCCAGAATAGCGGATAATATGGACACAATGCTCACTTCCGGTGTTCCAATAGTTCGAGCGATAGATATCACTTCTGATGTTGTTGGTAGCAGAGTTTTTAAAGAAATTTTAAAAGATGTGGCAGATGGAGTAAAATCAGGTTTATCTTTTTCAGCTGCGTTTGAAAAACACGAAACGCAAGTTCCGGGCATTATGGTGCAAATGATTAAAATCGGAGAAGAGACAGGTTCTTTGGGGCAAATTTTAAAAACCTTGGCAGATTTTTATAAAAAAGAAGTTGATGATGCGGTTGATACGTTGGTTGGTTTAATTGAGCCAGTTATGATTGTGGTTTTAGGATTGGGCGTAGGCATACTTCTGGTTTCTGTTTTAATGCCTATTTACAATTTAGCGGGAGGAATCAGCTAAATTAGGTTCTAGTTGCTAGTGACTAGGTGTTAGTGAATAATAGGGTGTCTGCAGGGTAGTGAGCTTTACTCTACTACCCTGTGGATAACCTTATTGCGTGTATGTTTTTAGCTATGTGCTATAATATCAGGTATAAATAATAAGTCGAGAACATTATAAATTTTTATTATTAATATATAAATCATGAAAAAAATAAATTTTAGAAGAGGTTTTACGTTAATTGAACTTTTGGTTGTAGTTGCCATCATTGGTGTTCTTGCGTCAGTGGTTTTAGCGTCATTAAATAGTGCTAGAGTAAAAGGCGCAGACGCAGCTGTGAAAGCAAACTTGGCAAATACTCGCGCTCAAGCAGAAATATTCTATGATGGTGCAGGTAATAATACTTACACAGGTGTTTGTGCAGTTGCAGTTGGAACAATTAATGCTGGAGTGTTGGCTGCTGTTCAAGCTGCAGCGGGTTCATCAGGAACTGTAGGACTGAATGCAGCCACAACATCAACAACAGGTTCATGCAATAATGATGCCACAACATGGGCAGCAGCCTCACCCTTAAAAGGTGGTGGATACTGGTGTGTCGATAGCACAGGTGCGTCAAAATCTGGCGGATTGACTGCTGCTGCTAAAGTTTGCCCGTAATTTATTTTTATTTAGTTTTTACAAAAACCACTCCGACCTAGGTCGGGGTGGTTTTTGATTTTTGTATTTGGTATAATTAACTGATTATGACTTTTATCATTGCAATTATTTTCTTTATTTTGGGCCTTATTATTGGCAGTTTTTTGAATGTTGTTATTTTTAGATTTAATACGGAACGCTCTTTTGGCGGTAGGAGTGGATGTATGACTTGCCAAAGCGAACTCCGTTGGTATGAACTTATACCTTTAATCAGCTTTCTTGTATTAAGAGGAAGATGTCGAAATTGTAAAGCAAAAATTTCAACTCAATATCCGATAGTTGAATTTATATCCGGGTTGGTTTTTGCAGGACTATTTTTAAAGTTTCAAGATGTTTTTTTTATAAATACACTCGTATTTTCCATTTCTTACGCCTATTACGCCACGATGTTTTCCATTCTCTTAGTTATCGCAGTTTATGATTTTAAACATAAAATAATACCCGATATGCTTTCTCTTGTTTTGGGTGTTATAGCTTTTGTTGGTTTGTTTTTCTTTGCCAACTATATGTTTTATCCGCATATCCCAACTATTTCAGAATTTTTGTCAGGAATATTATTAGCATTGCCTTTTGCGCTTATATGGTTTGTATCCAAAGGAGCTTGGATGGGTCTTGGAGATGCAAAGCTTGCATTGGGACTGGGTTGG
This sequence comes from Candidatus Nomurabacteria bacterium RIFCSPHIGHO2_02_FULL_35_13, assembly GCA_001785515.1. Classification (GTDB taxonomy): domain Bacteria; phylum Patescibacteriota; class Minisyncoccia; order Phycocordibacterales; family UBA9973; genus UBA9973. The sequence goes on from MFTY01000008.1 coordinate 2,877, forward strand.
TTGCTTGGGTTTTCTAGTTTGCTTTCTGGCGCAGTTGTGGCTTTTTGGTCAGGAGCAATAATAGGTCTTATTCTTTTGGTTTTTTCAAAAAAATATAAAATAAAAAGTGAAATTCCCTTTGCTCCGTTTTTAGCCCTGGGAGTATTGATTGCGTTTCTTTTTGAATTACATCTTTTTCCGATTGGTTTAGCTTAAAATGGGAAAATTAAATAAAAAAATAAAAGATAATAGAGGGATGACTTATGTGGAACTTATTGTGGTTTTAAGTATTTTTTCGGTGATGACTTCCGTTATTCTTTTTAATTACAATGCTTTTCAAGCCAAGGTGGATATAAAAGTTTTAGCTAATGATATTGCTATAAAAATTGTGGAGGCGCAAAAATCAGCTTTATCCGGTAAGTTATCTCTAAGAACTCACGGCGCCATTTCTGACTGGAAACCATCTTATGGTGTTTACTTTGATTTATCTACTTCAGATAGTAAAAAGAAATTTGTTTATTTTACCGACTCAAATCAGGACAAAGATTATGCACCTAGTTGTCCTGGTGTTGATAATACAGAAGATGAATGTATAGATGAAATAACTATAACTAAAAATAATTTTATATCAGATTTTACAGTTTTCTATGAAAATGACAGTTCCGCTGTTTCTCTTAATAATGACCTGACTATAACTTTTACCAGACCAGATTCTGGAGTAATTATAAAATCAACAATGCCTTTTGTTTTTACTGTGTCATACGTTCAGATAACAATCTCTTCTGTCTCAGGAATAACCGCAAAGATAAAAATCTATCCTTCAGGTAGAATTCAAATAAATTAATTATGAATAAGATAAATTTACAAATTAAAAGAGCCCGCCCTGCAAAGCCTTGGCGAAGCAGGGGATACACAATCATAGAAACAATGATAGCTATTTCAATTTTTCTAGTAGTTGTCATGATTGGTATGGGTGCACTCTTAAATGCTAATTTGATTCAACAAAAATCACAAAATATGCGCTCCATTATGGACAATTTAAGTTTTATTATGGAAGACATGTCTAGAAATTTAAGAACAGGGTCTGCTTATGTTTCCAGTAGTGTTAGTGAAATTTCATTTGAAACTGCAACCGGTGAACAATGGGCATACAAAATTGAATCTGGTAATATTGATAAATCTACAGATGGAGGAACAATTTGGGTAAACTTAAATCCTGTCGGTGAAATCATAATAGATGAAACTGTCAGCGGTTTTTCAGTAATTGGGGCTGAACCACCACCACCAGGAGATAGCCAGCAACCCTTTGTAACAATCAGATTAGTTGGAAACATAACTTACAAGGATATTGTCACTCCTTTTTCATTACAAACTTCTGTATCACAACGTTTATTGGATAGATAATATGATAAAATTTTTTAAACAAAAAAATAAAAATAAAGTCTGCCCTGCAAAGCCTTGGCGAAGCAGGGGATTTACCTTAGTTGAAACACTTGTTGCTATCTCTATATTTTCTATGTCTATCGTTGCCATAATGTCTGTATTAGGTAATGGTGTTTCTGATACAAATTATGCCAAACAAAAAATGATAGCTTCATACTTAGCGCAAGAAGGCATAGAATATATCAGAAATATGCGCGATACTTATGTTTTATATACTGATACTACTGGGAATGATTGGGATGCATTTAAAAATGTAATCAGCGAATGTGGAAATGCTGGCGGTGGCGGTGGTAATACTAAAAATTGTTATTTTGATGATGAAAATTTAATTCAACCATGTGGAAATGATCTTTGTTCAAATCATTTGCTGTATGATTCCAGTACAGGAAAATATAATTATACTTCTGGTATAGATTCCGGTTTTATTCGCAGTATTCAGGCAAGATATCCTTCGGGTCCAAATAGTGATATTAAAATAAATTCAATCATTTCATGGACTCAACCATCTGGTAGTTTTAGTGTGGAATTTTCAGAAAATTTATTTGATTGGGTGGAATAAATATGAATAAAGCTAAAAATAAAAAAAATGAAAAAGGTTTTGTAATACTGTATGCAGTGATGATTTCAAGTATGCTCTTAGCTATATCTTTAGGTGTGGCAAATATTTCATTAAAAGAAATAAACTTTGGCACTTCTGCGATAGACACAAATAATGCCTTTTTTGCAGCCGATACTGGAGCGGAATGTGCTCTTTTCAATGATAAGTCTACAGAAAGTGTTTTTGTGGAATCTAGCTCACCAACAATAACTTGTAATGGCAATTCTATTACCGCAAACGAATCTCCGGCACTATATTGGTCTTTTATTATTTCTGGGCTGGGTAATTCCGGGAACGCTTGTGCTGTAGTGACTGTGGATAAAACTGACCCAGCAATTACTACTATTATTTCCAAAGGATATAATGTCGGAGGAGATACTTCTTGTGTTTCTACTGATTCAAATAGAGTAGAAAGACAGCTTGAATTAAATTACTGATTTTTAGTATGAAAGAATTAAATGTCAAAAAAAGAACCAATCTCGCCGAGGCTAGGCGGGTACAAAAATTGCGAAGTGAAATTGCAAGATTACGAGAGGCCTACCATACAAAAGATTCTCCAACTATTACCGATGATGTGTATGATTCCTTAAATAAAGAGCTTAAATCTCTCATTAAAAAATACCCGGAGTTTGATGATTTGAATGCCCCGGAAAACAGGATAGGTGGCAAACCCTTGGACAAATTTGAAAAAGTAAAACACGAAGTAAAAATGTTTTCTATTGGCAATGTTTTTTCTAATGAAGAATTTTTTACATGGGAAAAAAGGAATTTAAAATTACTTTCTTCCAATGTTAAATTGGATTATTTCTGCGAATTAAAATTTGATGGTCTTGCCATATCGCTTATCTATGAAAATGGAAAATTTATCAGAGGCGTGACAAGAGGAGACGGAGAAGTTGGCGAGGATATAACCCAAAACTTAAGGACCATTAAAAGTATTCCGCTTGTATTAAAAACGCCCTTTCCAAACAAGATTGAAGTTCGTGGCGAGGTCATTATGAAAAAAGGCGTGTTAAAAAAACTTAACGAAAATAATGAAAAAGAAGGAAAACCGCCATTTGCAAATTCCAGAAATGCCGCAGCAGGGTCTTTGCGCCAGCTTGACCCTCAACTGGCAAAAGAAAGACATCTTGATTTTTTCGCTTATGAAATTGCTCAGATAAAAGGGGATGAATGGCAAAAATATGCAGATAAGCATTCTAAAAAACATGAATTATTGCATAAGCTGGGTTTCATGGTGGATGAATATTCAAAAAAATTTTCTTCATTAAAAGACATTCCCAATTTTATAGATGAAATTTCAAAAAAAAGAAATAATTTGCCTTTTGGCATAGATGGTGTTGTTACCAACATAGATGATACAAAAATTTTTGAAAGCTTGGGTGTGACAGGGAAAGACCCGCGAGGGATTATTGCTTTCAAGTATCCGGCTGAAAAAGCCACGACAATAGTAAAAGACATAAAAATAAACGTCGGACGAACCGGAGTGCTTACTCCGCTTGCGATTTTTGAACCGACTTCTGTGGCGGGCTCCACTGTAGGAAAAGCCACCCTTCACAACATGGACCAGATAGAAAGATTGGATTTAAGAATAGGAGATACCGTTGTGATAGAAAAAGCAGGCGATGTTATTCCCAAAGTGGTTGAAGTTTTGACTCGTATGCGTACCGGGAAAGAAAAGAAATTTAAGATGGTTGGAAAATGTCCCGTTTGTGGAGGAGAGGTGGAAAAAAGAAATATCGGAAGTTTCCAAAGCTCCTTTTCGAAAGGTCCTCGGATCCCCGGGGCCCCGAACCTCGGCCAGACCATTTCTCATAGGACTTTGGAAACTTCCGTAGCTTACTACTGCGTCAATCCAAAATGTTCCGCCAAAGACGAAAGGTCTCTTGAACATTTTGTTTCCGCTTTTGAGATTTATGAATTGGGTCCAAAAATTTTGAGACGATTCAAGGATGAAGGATTGATTACCGATGCGGCTGATATTTTTACTCTTACGAAAGAAGATATTGAACCCTTGGAGAGGTTTGGAGAAAAAAGCGCGGGAAATATCATTAGAGAAATAAAATCAAAGAAAAAAATTACATTTTCTAAATTTCTCTTGGCACTCGGGGTATTGCATGTTGGAGAAGAGACAGCGCGAGATTTGGCTGTAAATTTCAGCACGCTTGATAAACTCGCCAAAGCAAGTATTGAAGAAATAAATGAAATAGAAAATATCGGACCGGCTGTTTCCCAAAGCGTCTACGATTATTTTAGGGATAAAAATAACCTGCTTTTTACGGAAAAATTATTAAAAAACGGGATAATTATAGAAAAAGTGGAAAAAATAAAAAAAGGGAAATTAAATGGACTAATTTTTGTTTTAACCGGCACTCTTTCGCAAATGTCCCGCGAACTTGCCAAAGAAAAAATTATTTCTTTAGGAGGAAAAATATCAAGTTCTGTTTCAAAAAATACTTCGTATGTTGTGGCAGGCGAAGAATCCGGTTCAAAGTTGAAAAATGCTCAAAAATTAGGTATAAAAATAATCGACGAGAAAGAATTTTTAAGTATGATATAATCAAAGCCCATGACAAATAAATTTAAAATTTTTATTATCTTTATCGGTTGTTTATTGTTTAGGTTGATTCCCTTGAGGGCGCCTAATGTAGAACCCATAATGGCTTCTATTATGCCCTTAGGGCGCAAATATGGGGCCTTCTTGGGCTTTATCTTTGGTTTCCTGAGTATTTTCTTATATGATGCAGTAACTCATTTTGGGGCTTGGACTTGGGTTACGGCTATTACTTATGGAGTCATCGGGGCAATTTCTTCATTTTATTTTAAAAAATTTAAATCATCCATATTAAATTTTGCCTTATTTGCATTTTTTGCAACCGTAGTTTTTGATTTTGTGACCGGAATTTTATTTGCTCCAATGTTTGGGCAAACCATGTGGAGCGCTTTTATATTGCAAATTCCCTTCACTGCGCTTCATTTGGCAGGGAACATAGGTTTTGCGCTTACTCTTAGCCCATTGATAAACAAATGGATTGCATCCGAACAATTTTTTATAGTTAAAAAGAATTCTCCCTTGCTTGGAGTAAAAATTTAATATAGATTGTATAAATCTTGGAGGATTCGCATAGCGGTAGTGCCGAAGGAAATATAGACTTGGAAAGCGCTTTTTGTTTTTTAAAAGACGTGCGTGAAGTAATTTGGAGGGTTCGCATAGCGGTCTAGTGCGCACGCTTGGAAAGCGTGTGTGGAGCAATCCACCAGGAGTTCGAATCTCCTACCCTCCGCCAGTTGGGAAATGTCTTTGTTGGCTCGCCCTCTGCGAGGGCTCGCCAGCCGTTTTTCGGGGAAATTTCAAGCCGTTTTGAATTCAGTAAGGCCAAAAGCGGGCTTTCCTTGAAGAAAATCAAAAAATGAGTTATCATAATCTTACAGATAAAAGTATAACATATTTTTATACTATCAAAATTTGGATACTATGGCAACTATTGGGGAAAACATCAAAAAGATAAGAACAAAGCAGGGCTTGAGCCAAGACGACTTGGTCCGGAAAGCCGAACTTAAATATTCAACCCTCGCCAAGATTGAGGGTGATTTTGTAACGAAACCGGGCGTTCAAATGATTGCCAAAATCGCCAAAGCCCTCGGTGTTTCTATGGAAGATTTATTGAAATAATTTATGAAATTCGAATTAGAAGAATTCCATCGTAATATTCCGGACGAAGAAATACTCGCTGATATAAAGCGGACGGCGGTGGAATTAAAACAAAACTTTCTTACGACAAGGCAATACAATGAGCATGGTAAGTTCCATAGCAATCTTGCGATAAAAAGATTTGGTGGTTGGATTAAGGCAATTGAGAAAGCAGAGCTTGGGTGATCAAAGACACAAACAGATAAATGGATTCCTGAAGAAGAACTTTTTGAAAATCTTGAAGAAGTATGGACTAAGTTGGGTCGCCAGCCAAAACATAGAGATATGCAGTTTGGTGTTTCAAAATTTGGACCAAACCCCTATGCCAGAACTTTCGGGTCGTGGAGAAAAGCTTTGGAAAGTTTTGTTGCCTTTGTGAATCGGGAAGAAAGTGTTTCTTCGGAACAAGGAATTAAGGACTTACAAATTGAGCCAGCTATAAGGCACAAAACTCAAAGAAATATAAACTGGCGACTCCGTTTTATTATTATGAGGCGAGATAATTTCAAGTGTAAAAACTGTGGTAGGTCGCCCGCAACAGACCCAACCATTATTCTCCATGTTGACCATATTAAAGCGTGGGCAAACG
>MFTY01000009.1 GCA_001785515.1 Candidatus Nomurabacteria bacterium RIFCSPHIGHO2_02_FULL_35_13
CGACTCCCGACAGCGGAACTGGAGAAGCTACTGTTAGTCCTACTACTCCCGAAGTTATTGTTACCGACCCAGATCAAGCAGTTATTATCACTGTTGATAGTGGCACAGATAATCCAGTCATTAACTTTGATGCCTTAATTACCAGCGGAACTGGTACACTTCCAGAAACAACTGTTAATTCTACAGTAGGCAGTGTTGTAGTTGAAGTTGTAATTCCCGACGATACTGTTGTGACAGCTGATTCTTCTTGGGATGGAACTATGCTTTTACCACAGATTGATTCCGGTTCAACCGGCAACGCGCCATCCGGTTTCTCGGTTGGAGATACTGTAATTGAAGTTGGTTCTTCTCTTTTTACATTGTCTTTTGATAAAGCTGTGAAAATAACCTTAACTGGTGTAACTGGAACAGTTGGATACAAACCAGCTGGTTCTGACAATTGGCAAACCATAACAACTCAATGCAACAGCGCAACAGATTCCAGTAATATTTCTTCAGGTGAATGTTATTTTACTAGTGGTAGCGATACCGTTATTTGGACCTATCACTTCACAAGTTTCGGTGGATTAAATGTTGCTCAAGGTAATAGTAGTGGTAGCAGACCCGCAGGTCCAGTTCTTCCAGCTCAAGCTTCTCCTGTTGCTGTTGCAGCAGTGTTAGGCGCTTCGACAGGACCGATTCCAGGATGTGGCAATAGAACAACTGGATTTAGCGTAGCTACGGGTGAATCATGTGTCGGAAATTCTGCTGGCCAAGTTCTCGGCGCTGAAAAGTTTAACTTCACACGGTTTCTCAAAGAAAGTTTGAATGGAGGTGAAGTTATGGAGCTTCAGAAGTTTTTAAACAATAATAATTATCTTGTTGCTTCAGTTGGCGCTGGGTCACCCGGTAATGAAACTAATTATTTCAGATTAAAAACTAAATTAGCTCTCATTAAATTCCAAATTGCAAATGGATTAAAAGGTGACGGAGTCGTAGGAGCTCTCACCCGCGCAATCCTAAATAAATAAATTATTATAAATTTAACCACTAAACTTGAAAGGCACTCTATACGGGTGCCTTTCTTCGTTGTTTTTGTAATTTATTTAAGTACTTGATTCTAAGAATAACTTCATAAATAGTTTCACTATAAACTCATATTCATGTTATCAACTTTGACGGCCGTCATAGAGTGTTAACATTTTAATTTAATTATTTTCTCTTTGTTATTTTAAAAATTTTAATATTTTTTTTGATATCCAAATCTTCCAGACGTTTTAAAAATGATGAGGGAAGAGGACCAGGACCAATCCATAAACTTTGCTGTAGCATTTTATAACCAAATATTTTTATCTGATTTCGTAGCCAATGACGCATAAACCTATCTTTTTCTGGAATATCAAAAGAGATAATCATACTGGAAGGTAAATTTTCAGCAAACGGAGATGTAATATACCCTAGTAGATGAGTGTTTTGCGAGTACTTCCTACCTTTTTTAGTTATTGACCAACCTAATGCAGAGTTGTTTACGTAACCCTTTGAATGTAATCGCGAAAGTGTAACCCGAATACTTTCTTTTTTATGCCGATTGAATTTACGTTCAGAAATAATCTCATGAAATCTGCGGACACTTCGTCCACTTCCCAGTGTAGCTATGAGAAGATCCACCAAGCTTTTCGAATTATTTTCTCTATATAACATATTTATATATTAACATATTTAACGACCGTTTCAAAATGTTAACATTTATTAAAATATTAAAAGTGGAATTCCACAGTTTTATATGGTGTTTAATGTAATATCTTTACAAATGGGGTTTTATTGTATATAATATATCAATGTTTTCTTGGCTCAAAAAACATTTTATTCCACACGAAGGTAATAATCATCGTCCGCATATATTGCGTGATTCCAGTATTCGCAATATTGTTGTCGTAATTATTTTTTTGGAAATATTTACTTTCCTATTGCCAACCCTTGCTCGTATAAACTATACCGGAGGTATGGCAGCGGTATTGCCTGCAATATTGGCTGACCTTACCAACCAAGAACGCCAAACACAGAATCTTAAAACTCTTGCAGTAAATCCGATTTTAAATAAAGCGGCAGAAATGAAGGCCACAGATATGGCAACACATAGTTACTTTGCTCACACCAGCCCGGAAGGAAAAACTCCTTGGTATTGGTTAAAAAAAGCAGGGTATGAATATCAATACGCTGGAGAAAATCTCGCTATCAATTTTAGCGATTCAAAAGACGTTACAGATGCATGGATGGGAAGTCCTAGCCACAAAGCCAATATCGTAAAAGGAAATTATACGGAAGTTGGGACAGGTATTGCCAATGGCATATACGAGGGCAGGGAAACAATATTTGTGGCGCAAGTATACGCCAATCCTTTACCAAAAGCGCCTGAAGTTAAGTTTACAAAACCTGATATTAAAAAAATAACTACTGTCGCAGATGAAGAAAAAATTGCTGGCGTAATTAAAGAAGAACCAGCAAATATTCTTGGAGCGGAAACCTCCGATACAGAAAATATTTCAATTCAAGAACCTACGCTTTTTCAGAAATTATTCACTTCACCTCGTAATACCACAAATGTAATCCTATATATTATTTTCGGAATAATTTCTGTTGCCTTGCTTCTATATATATTTATAAAAATTAAAAATTACCACAGAGATTTGATAACGAACGGATTAGTTGTTCTTGCTATTATCGGAGCAATTTTTGTTGCGAACTACTATTTTAGTTATCGTGATATGTTTATTACCCAGAGTTTGGATTATTCAAGCGAGATAGAATAATATTAAAAATTATTTTTCTGATACAATAATATGAAATTCATATATAACTTTTTTGATAAACTGGAAGACAAAATTAGAGGCAGATTGAGTCATTATCCTATTTTATACGCCTTTTTAGGTGGCATAGGTATTGTTATTTTCTGGCGTGGTGTTTGGCATACTGCAGATTTCTTTTCAGAAGTTATTTTTTCTTTTCAGCGCAATAATTCTATTGACTTAGGCACTCTTCCTTGGTGGGACGGACCGCTTTCTATTTTAATAGGTAGTATCTTGCTTTTATCAACTGGCCTATTTGTCTTTGATTTTATAGGCACTCAAGCGATAATTACTGGTCTTAAGGGAGAAAAAAGACTGGAAGAAAAAACAGAAGAAGAAATTAGGACAGAAACGGGAATGATTGGAGAAATAAAAGAGGAAGTTGAAAAGATATCTCATCGTTTAACTGATATTGAGAAAGACTTAGAAAAAAAGCAATAAAAAAACAACTCTTTATTATTATGTTATAATATAAACATATGGAAAATACAAAAAACTATGGTGTTTGGATTATTGGTTTAGCATTATTAGCTTTTTCCGCTATTTTTTTCCTCTCTGCGGAAAGTTTTTCCAAACAAGGGTCTTATGTTGAAGTAAAAGGATTATCAGAAAAAATAGTGAAAGCTGATACAGCAATTTGGGCAATCAATTTTGAAGTAAAATCCAATAACGTCGACTCTTTATATGCTGATATAGAAAAAAATGTTACAACAATTAAAACCTTCCTAAAAGAAAAGGGTTTTGAAGAATCTGAAATAAATGTTGCGCCAGTTTACACATATCAAGATACCTATAAAGAAGCATTATTCAGGTATAATTCCACTACACAATTATCTCTTTATACGAAAAAAGTAGATGCAGTTAAAGTTGCTTCCAAAGAGACGTTATCTTTAGTTAAAAAAGGAATCGTTATGAATCAGAATTCTGTTTCATTTGAATTTTCAGATATAAATAGCGTCAAGCCGGAAATGTTAGCTGAAGCTTTAAAAAATGCTAAAGATACGGCACAAAAAATTGCCCAAGAATCAGGATCTAGTTTGGGTGGCTTACGTCGCGGAAACCAGGGTGTTTTTGATATCACAGATAAAGACCCAGGTTCACCTGAATATAAAAAGATACGCCTAGTCTCTACGTTAAGTTTCTTAATTAAATAAAAAAATCAGAAAACAATGTTTTTAAGGGGTTTCGAGCGCGACTGGCGTGAGAATTTCAGGATTTTTTAAGCTTCAAAAAATCGGTACCGGCAAAAATATTGTTTTCTGATTTTTTACTTATTAATGTATTGCAATAAGTAACGTTCCAATTACCACAAGGAAAAGTCCAAGACCTGCTTGGAGCGTAATTCCTTCCGTTAAAACCACAAAAGCAAGAATTGCAGTAAACACGAGAGATAATTTATCAATAACTGTTACGGCAACTGTCGGCCCGACAGACAAGGCTTGATAAAAGAAAATCCAAGACAAAGCTCCACCCAATCCTGATAAGACGACAAAAAGCCATTGTTTGGAAGAAAGCGAAGATAGCGCCGTTACTGTAAGTTTACCGAATGATAATGCAGCCAAAGAAACAATTAAAGCCATTACAATACCACGAATTGCGGTCAATAGATTTGCATCAACCCCTTTAAGTCCTAGCTTTGCAAAAATTGTCCCAACACTCGCCATAATCGCTCCCAACAAAGCGTATATTATATACATAAATAAATTATAACAAACTACACAAAATTTGCTATTTTTGATACAATTAACAGATGAATTCTGAAGTTAAAATCTGTCAAAATTGCAAGAAAAACTTCACTATTGAACCCGAAGATTTCAATTTTTATGAAAAAATAAAGGTTCCTCCACCAACTTTTTGTCCGGAGTGTCGAAGGATGCGACGTTTTACTCATACAAATGAAACGGTTCTTTATAAACGAAAGTGCGATTTGACCGGTAAAGATATTTTTAGTATGTATCCCCCTGATGCGCCTTTTCCCGTGTATGAAACGGATGTATGGTATTCCGACCAATGGGACCCGTATGAATATGGAATGGATTATGACCCCAAACGGTCATTTTTCGAGCAATTTTTAGAACTTCAGAATAAAGTTCCTCGAATTTCTCTCGTTCGACAAGGGATGTCGGTCAACAGTCCCTACGCTCATCGAGTTACAGACCCAAAAAATTCCTATATGACTTTCCGGGCTTCGTATCCGGAAAATTGCCTGTATGTATATAATGGGAAATACACAAAGGACTGCTGTGATGCGGCATGGATTTTTGATTCTGAGCTTTGCTATGAATGCGTGAATGTTGAGAATTGCTATAATGTTAGACTTAGTCAAGAAAGCAAAGATTGCCGGGATTCCTCGTTTCTTTACGCATGCCGAAACTGCTCAAATTGCGCTCTGTGTGTGAATCTTGTTAATGGGGAATATTGTATTTGGAATAAAAAATATACAAAAGAGGGGTATTTTGAGAAATTAAAAGAACTTAAGTTAAACACTTATTCAGATATAAAAAAATTAGAAAAAGAATTTGAAAAATTCCGAAAAAAGTTTCCAGTCAAAGCTGTTGCTACAATAAAATCCGAAAAGGTATCCGGTAATTGGTTTTCAAACTGCAAAAATGTCTTAAAATCCTTTGATTGTGTGGGTGTAAAAGACGGCAAGCATTTATTCATGGTTTATAATGCCGAAGACTGCATGGATTATTACGAATGGGGAAATAAAGCTGAACAAATTTATGAAGCGGTAAATTGCGGTATCAATATTACAAGACTTTATTTTTGCAATCAATGTTGGTCGGGAGCGACGGACCTATACTATTGCAATACCTGTCCGGGAGCTAGGAATTGTTTCGGATGCGTAGGGCTTAAGAGGGGAGAGTATTCTATTTTGAATAAGAAATATTCCAAAGAAGATTATGAAGTGCTAAAAGAAAAAATAATCAAACAAATGAAAGAAACACCTTTTATAGATAATCGTGGTCTTAAATATCATTTTGGAGAATTTTTCCCAGAAATGTTTTCCGATTTTGCTTACAACGAAACTATTGCAAATTATCATTTTCCTTTGGCTAAAGAAGAAGCTTTAAAAAAAGGATATAGGTGGAAAGATAAAGAAAAAAAGAATTATGAAATTACTATAAAAAGTTCCAACCTGCCTGAAACTATTTCAGAAGTTAACGATTCTATCTTGAATGAAGTTATAGAGTGCGAAGAGAAGGACAACCTAAGTTCTCCTGGAGCTTTTCGAATTACTCAAAATGAGCTGAATTTTTACAGAAAAATGAACCTGCCCTTACCGCGGGCCTGTTTTGATATACGACATTTACGTAGAATGAAAAAACGTCCTGCTCTAAAAATCATCACACGTTCTTGTTCAAAGTGTAATACGGAAGTGGAAACCGTGTATGATGAAAACTACGCGCCGATAATTTACTGCGAAAAATGTTATCAACAAGAAGTTTATTAGTATCTCTAATTCGCGCGAATAGGCGAATAAGAAAAATATGAAAAACAAAAATAATCCCACTACTAGAGCAAAACTCAGTACAGGACGAGGAAAACAAAAAAGAGTGGTAATGGTCAGCGGGGGATTTGACCCGATTCATATTGGCCACGTGCGTATGTTTGAAGAGGCAAAAAAATTAGGCGATGAACTAGTGGTAGTTATTAATAACGATAATTGGTTAAAATTAAAAAAAGGATACGCTTTTATGCCCGAACGCGAGCGAAAAGAAATTATCGAAGCATTTAAAGCAGTTGACCGAGTAGTTTTAAGTGGTCATAAGAAAAATACAAAAGATATAAGTATTAGTAAAGAATTACGAGCTGTTCGTCCGCATATTTTTGCAAAAGGAGGAGACCGTCATTGTGGTAATATTCCAACACCTGAAGTATTGGTTTGTAATGAAATAGGTTGCAAGATAGTTAATGACATTGGTTTTGGCGGCAAAGTCCAAAGCTCATCTAAATTATTAAAAGAATATTCTAAAAAAATAAAAAAATAGTTGGTTGAAAACTATTTTTATGCTATAATTATAGTTTATAAAAATAAACAGGAAAAAGTCTGAAATAAAAACATGGAAAAAGAAACAGAAAAAACAGAAATAATCCTAACAATCAGTGAAAAAAATAGTAAAAAAATAAAAAATCCCTCTACTTTTAACAAAATCTACAGAAGTCTTGCGAAAATTTATCAGAGTAGGTCAAGTGCAAAAATGGACAATGTTGTGCTTGAAAGAAACCCCAATAATCCTATTATTGTGCCCGGTCTTCATTCTTGGGAATCAAAGGCTACTTTTAATCCAGGCGCTTTTGAAGTAAATGGTAAAATTCATCTAGTTTATCGTGCAGTTGGAGATGATGATACTTCGGTTTTTGGATATGCTTCCAGTTATGATGGTATTACATTTTCTGAAAGGTGCTCTAACCCTATCTATAAAAAACCAGAGTTAAAATTAAAATCGAATTTTGTTTCAGGACCAAAGGATGTAGGTTGGAAAGGCGGTTGTGAAGACCCACGACTGGTTCTTATTGGTGATACTTTGTACATGACTTATACTTCTTTTGCGGGTTGGGAATCACTTAGGATGACGCTAACCTCAATAAAGTTCTCTGATTTCGAGCAAAAAAAGTGGAACTGGAAAAATCCAGTTCTAATTTCTCTACCTAACGAAATCAATAAAAATTGGGTTCTTTTTCCAGAAAAAATCAACGGCAAATTTGCCATATTACATAGTTTTTATCCCAAGATTCTGATTGATTATTTTGATAGCCTGGATGAATTAGACGGTAAAAAGTTTATTAAAAGCGATAATACAAGACCGGCAAACCCGAACAGAACATGGGATAGTTGGTTTCGCGGAGTTGGACCAGCTCCCGTAAAAATAAAAGAAGGCTGGCTCATTCTATACCATGCGACAAATTATAATAACCCTGAACGATATAGAATTGGCGCGCTTATTCTTGACTCAAATGACCCCACTAAAATTATTTATCGTTCCAACCAACCAATTCTCGAGCCAGATGAATGGTATGAAAACGAAGGATACAAGAAAGGTGTGATATACGCTTGTGGGGCAGTTGTTAAAGATGGAAGGTTGTTTGTATATTATGGAGGAGCTGATAAAGTAATTTGTGCAGCTTCGGTAAAACTCGTGGATTTAATTAATGACCTTAAAAAATATAAAACAATAAATTAAAAAAATTACTAAAAACTTGAAGTTCATATGTTTGTAGCTAAACGATCAAAACACAATCCGATTTTAATTCCTGATAAAAACCACTACTGGGAAGGGTTTGCTACTTTTAACATGTGTCCTGTCACCCATAACAAAATGACTTATGGACTTTATCGCGCGATTTCAACAGTAGATGTACTGCAAAATCCACACCAAATTTCAGTTATAGGTGTTGGAGAAAGCAAAGACGGGATACATTTTGAAAATCGTGTTCCTTTTATTACCCCAAAAGAGGAATGGGATGCATTCGGTTGCGAGGACCCCAGAACCACGTATTTTGAAGGTACTTTTTATACTTTTTATACTGCAATTTCAAAATCTTTACCAGAATTCAGTAATGATTTCAGTAATACTAAATTAAATCCTTCAAGTATAAAAGTTGCGGTAGCGCTTTCTGGCGATTTGAAAAAAGTTAGTGAAAGACACCTTGTCACTCCTTTTAACGCCAAAGCCATGACACTTTTTCCTGAACGAATAAACGGTAAAATTATAGTCATGTTTTCCTACCACACTGATTCTCCTCCGGCAAAAATTGCTTTTGCTGCCTTAGATAAAATAGAAGAATTATGGTCGCCATTATTTTGGGAAGAATGGGAAAAGAAAGTTGATGATTACACAATTGATTTAAAACGTTCTCCCTATGACCATATAGAAGTCGGAGCTCCGCCGATTAAAACCAAATACGGCTGGCTTGTCATTTATTCCCATATTCAAAATTTTTTTCCATCAAAAAATAATCTTGATAGAATTTTTGGGATTGAAGCGTTCTTGCTTGATTTGAATTCGTCAGCCGGCAGACAAAAAATAATTGGTAGAACTAACGGTCCCATGCTCGTGCCGGAAGAAGCATACGAACTATCCGGCCATGTTCCGGATGTAATTTTTCCAACCGGCGCAATTGTTAAAAAAGATACGCTTACAATATATTACGGCGCAGCGGATACCACCGTATGTTCTGCAAAAGTAAACTTAACTGACCTTATTTTTGATATGCATCCAAAATACAGGGACCGTGTTCGTTTTAAACGTTCTTCAAAAAATCCAATCATTCTTCCCAAAGTAGAAAATAAATGGGAAGCAAAGGCAACCTTTAATCCCGGAGCTATATTACTTAATGGTAAGACTCATATCATTTATAGAGCTATGTCGCAGGACAATACGTCTACACTTGGATACGCAATGACAAAAAATGGCATTGACGTGATAAAACGATTACCTGCGCCTATCTATATTCCTCGGGAAGATTTTGAAAATAAAAAAATTGATGGCAATAATTCCGGCTGTGAAGACCCAAGAATTACAAAAATTGGCAAAAATATTTATTTGTGCTACACGGTATTTGATGGTATTGGTCCTCCACGAGTAGCTATTTCATCTATCACAGAGAAAAATTTTATTTTTCATAATTGGAAATGGAAAAAACCCTCCATTATTACACCCAAAGGTCTTGATGATAAAGATGCTTGTCTTTTTCCTGTAAAATTTCCGTTAGGTTATTGTATTTTACATCGTTTGGGTAATGAAATTTGTGGCGATTACTTGAAGTCGCTTAATTTTGAAAAAGAAACCGTAAGCAAGTGTATAAAAATTATTGGACCCAGAATAAATACATGGGACAGCCAAAAAGTTGGCATTTCGGCTCCACCCATTAAAACTAAATATGGGTGGTTGTTGCTTTATCATGGCGTATCTAAAAGTCACAGCACTTATCGCATAGGGTGCGTTTTACTTGATTTAAAAGACCCCGCTATTGTTTTAGCGCGAAGCACTGAACCAATTTTTGAACCAGAAGAATTATACGAAAGAAAAGGGATTGTAAATAATGTCGTATTTCCCTGTGGAATGGTTGTAAAAAATGGTTTGCTTTATATTTATTATGGCGGAGGAGACCGTGTAGTGGGTGTTGCGACGATGAAGCTTGATGTTATTTTAAAGACCCTTGTTCATGGCTTGAAATATTAAATTTATATTAAAACTTTCTTTTGTGGTAAAATAAGTATATGAAGATAAATTTGCAGGGAAAAAATTTTGAACTTACTGAAACCATAAAAGATTATGTTATTAAAAGAGTCACTAATTTAGAAAAATTACTTTCTACGATGGAAAAAAGAGGAGGGGAGGTTGTGGTTAATTTTGAGGTTGGTAAAAGCACTAAGCATCATAAATCAGGAGACGTTTTTCATTCCGATTGTTTGATTAAAATAGATGGAAAAGAATTTTATTCCAGTTCTGATGAAGAAGACATATATCAAGCGATTGATGAAGTTAAAGAAAGTCTTTTTGAAGAAATTAGGAAAAATAAAGACCGCAAACAAACACTATTTAAAAGAGGAGCAGCTAGCGTCAAAAAAATGCTAAAAGGTCTTTCCAAACGAAACCCTTTTACCTCAAAGTATTAATTCTTATAATCCATTTCTTTTTCGCTTTCGGGAATTACCTCAGTAGTAGAACAAAGCTCACTACGGGGCAGGTCTTTTTTTATTTAGTATAACTAGTTTCCTTGCCATTTTCAGGGATAATTTTCAGAATTTTAAATTGTCTGTTTTCTAGCACAGCATCAGTAATTATTATTCTTTTTCCATTTTCAAAAAAGAAAGTTCTGGGCCATATGGCATAAGCGCGAAATTTGTTATACAAAACATTTGGCGACTCAGTTGCCAGGTTGACCAATCCATCTTCTTTATTGATTTTTTTACAGTAAGTGGCTTCGCTTTCATTCTGTGGAAATAATTTAATTTTTTCATCTATAAAATCAGGTAAAATTTTCACCAAAAGTTCTCCCCCAATTTTTATTAAACGTTTACGCAAATCAGGAGCTTTTTCTTCATTTCCTATTTTTACTTTTTCTTTTGCCATAACATGGCCGGTATCCATTTTGTATTCTATTTTTTGTATGGTAATTCCTGTTTCTTTATCTCCGTTTAAAATAGCTGATTCTACAGGGGAAGCTCCGCGATATTTCGGCAGCAGGGAGTAATGAATATTTATAAAACCTAATCTGGGCAGATTTATGATATTTTCCGGAATTATTTTTCCATAAGCAACAACAATAGAAAAATCAGCTTGCAGTGAAGCTTTTAAAATAACTTCCATTTCTTTTTTTAATTCTTCTGGCTGTAAATAAGGAATATTATTTTTTATCGCCCAAACTTTTACAGCCGGGGGAGTTATAATCATTTTACGTCCTTGAGGTTTATCCGGCGCAGTAATAATGAGCGATGGCATATAACCATTTCCTTTTAAAATCTCCAAAGTTTCAGATGCCACATCAGGTGTGCCCCAGAATATGAAATTTAATTTATTATTTTTCATATTATTTTGGTAATTCTTCTTTTATTTCTTTGGCGTGGTCTGTAAAAAGCACTCCTTTTAGATGGTCCGTTTCGTGTTGAAAAATTTGCGCGAGTAATCCCGATGCACCTCTTTGAAACCTCTTACCATTTTCATCGTAAGCTATAATCATCGCCTTTTTTGACCTATAAGTTTTTCCATATAACCATCTTACGGAAAGACAACCCTCCATTAGCCATTCTTTTTCTTGAGATAATTTTGAAATTTTTGGATTAATAAAAATTAAATCTTTAGGTATTTCTTTGTTTGGTGTTTTTTCAAATTCCTTTTCTCCTCTGACAAAATCTTTATGAAAAATCTTTCCAGATACGACGAAAACAGACAATTTATATCCTATTTGTGGTGCTGCAATAGCCACTCCGTCGCTCTGACTTTTAAGCGCCGAAGACATCTCTTTTAATATTTTTTTTATCTTTAGAGTCGTGATTTCGCTTATTGGTATATCTTTTGTATGCTGTCGTAAAACCTTATCTTCTTTTTGAACTATTTTTTTCATAGTTTTTTTTGTCCCGTACTGAATTTTATTCTAGTACTGGGATTATTTGATTTCCTTCAAATATTCCAAAAGTTTATTTAATTTTACAGTTTCTTGAGACCTGTTAGACATGTCGCGCACAATTACTGAATTTTCGATAGCTTCTTTTACTCCAAAAATAAGGGCATAAGGAACACCCAACTTTTCAGCAATTGCCAACTGAGAACTCAGACTATCTTTTGAAAGTGATTGAGCGATAGGTATATGAACTTTGCGCAATATTTCTATTATATTTAAACTTTTTAATTTTGCCTCAGAACCGAGCTGAATAAAATAAATTTTTGGCTTTTTGAGTATGCGAGGCGAAAGTTTTTTATACCAAGAAGATGAAATAATCCTATCTACTCCGATTGAAAAACCTACTGCTGGCACGTCCTTTTTGCTGCCAATTTGACGCGCTAGATAATCATATCGGCCGCCTCCAGCTAAAGTCAACGGTGTTCCATCTTCAGCGCCTGTTTTTTCTATTATTTCGAAAACAGTGCGAGTGTAATATGAAAGTCCGCGTACTAAATTTTTATTTATATTATATCCTATGTTCATTTCTTCCAGATATTCCAGTACCTCTTTGAAATGTTTTTTACAAGGAGCGCAAAGGAAACTTATCGCATCCGGCGCATTTTCATTCACTTCTTTTGTTTTCTCTTCTTTTGAATCTAAAATACGGAGCGGATTTGTTTTTAAGCGCTCACGGTCAATATGAGCCAATTCATTTATATGCTTTCTATAATAACTTGTAAGTTCTTTCATATATGCATGCCGACATTCTTTATCACCAATGGAGTTAATATCCACAGAAAGATTTTGAGCCCCCGCTTCTTCCAGAATACTCATGCCGACTTTAATTACAAGCGCATCCACAATACTTTTATCGCTTCCCAGAGAATCCAAATCAAATTGCCAAAATTGTCTATAACGTCCGCGTTGAGGGTTGTCATGTCGGAAAACCGGACCATATTGATAAAACATTACAGGTTGAGGCATATTCTGCATTCCTTTTTCAATATAAGACCGCATTAATGATGCCGTATGTTCCGGTTTTAATGCCAGATGGTCTCCGCCCTTAGTTTTGAGCGTATACATTTCTTTATCTATGATATCTGTTCCTTCACCGATAGCTGAAGTAAAAACTTCTATATGTTCCAATATTGGAGTTTCAATCGGTTTGAAACCATAATAAACTGCTACTTCTTGAGCTTTTTCAAAAAATCCTTGGAAACTGTAATATTCTTCATTGATAATATCTCTCATTCCTTTTGGTGATGTCAGATTTTTAATATTTTTCGAAGCCGTGTGTTGTTTTGTTTTTTTCATAATTTTACTCGACTTGTTTATAATCACCTGGTAATATGCCCATCTTATTTATTGGCAATAAACGCAAAAAAACTTTTCCTATTAGAAGTTTTTTAGGTACTGCGCCCCAATATCTTGAATCAGAGCTGGCGGGCCTATTATCACCCATTACAAAATACTCATCATTTTTTAATTCAAAATGCGTGTTATTATTTGCGGTATTTTTTATATAAGATTGGTCAAGTGTGAATCCCGAGGGATGCCCTGCATTGGTTATAGTAATTACACTACCTTTTATGTCTATTTTTTCATTAGGAAGACCAATAATTCTTTTTATAAAAAATTTTTTTTGGTCATTGGGGTATCGAAAAACCACAACGTCATCTCTTTGCGGGTCGTTTAGTCTGTAAGATATTTCATCTATTATTAAATATTGTCCGTCGTCAAATGTGGGAACCATAGAAGAACCAGAGACTATAAAAGGTTGAGCTATGAATATGCGTATGGGAACAACTACAGCTATTGCTATTAACGCAAAGCGCGCAAGCTCCCAAAATGATTGCTTGTCAAATTTTTCTTTAAGCTTTTCTCCTTCCATTACTGTATTTTAGCACAAAAGAGTCTTGACACAATGCATACTTTTATTTCTTAATAAATATAATATATAGAATATGTATTTAAATGATATTATTTAAATATGAAATTAATTGTAGGTTTAGGAAATCCCGGTGAAGAATATAAAAATACCAGGCACAATACTGGTTTTATTATGCTTGATTTTATTTTAGGTAATAAAATTGAATGGAGAGATAGTTCTGGAACTAAATTACTTTATTATAGAGATTCCGTTGGAGGTAAATCTACTGAATATATTAAACCAACAACATTTATGAACAATTCTGGAGTGGCAGTAGCATTTGTAAAAGATAAACATAAATTGAATTTTAAAGATATAGTAGTAATTTATGATGATATAGATTTGCCCATAGGAAAAATGAAAATTTCTTTCAATAGAAGTTCCGGAGGACACAATGGCTTGGGTTCCATAATTCGCGCATTAAAGTCCGAAGAATTTTTACGCATTAGAATTGGTACTTCACCTCAAACACCGTCCGGAAAAATACGAAAACCAAAAGGAGAGAAAGATGTGCTTAAATTCTTGCTTGGCGAATACAAGAAAAATGAATTAGATGAGCTTAAAAAGCTTTCCAAAAAAGTGGCACTAGCCCTAGAAACCATTTTCGCCGAAGGTAAGGATAAAGCGATGAGTCTCTATAATTGACCTCCTCCATTACTTTTAAGTGATATAATGTAAGTATTATAAATTTAATTAATAAAATATATTATGTTTGAATCTTTTAAACAAAAGAAAATTGAGTTATGTAAGCACAATAAAAATAGTTTAGAGTGCGAGTTATGTAAAATGTCTAACGAAGAAGCTGAATTGGAATCAACCATAATGAAAGGCGCAAGTATAAAGATTGCACGACGTTATAATCTAAGTCCTGAAAAATCAAAAGAAGAGTATGAAAAGTACGCAGGACATGAGGAAGTTGAAAAAGAAATTGCTAGCTTAATAGAACGTACCAGCTTAGATTCTGATATATCGTTTAATGATAGTAGGCCTGGGAGAGAACTTCAAGATATGTTGGAAGTTGGCGAAGTAGTAAACTCTATTGAAGTTCAGATTGAAAAATTAAAAGAACATTTGAAAGAAATTAAAAATGATCCTCAAAAATACTTACATATGTCAAAAGAAACTGAGGATCAATTAAAGGAAGTAGGAATTAAATTACCAGGTACATTTGAACGAAATAAAGGAAATAAAGAGAAAATTCTTAATATGATAAGAAAAGCAAAAGGAAAATAGAAACATTATTTTTTGATAATGTAGTTATTAGATTTCTTTATAGTGGACACTCGGTGTCCACTATGTGTCCACTATGTTAGAATAGGTAAATACATGAGAAAAGTTAGAATAGCACCAGGTGAACATTATCATATCTATAATAGAGGTATGAATAAGCAAAAAATCTTTTTAGATGAATCCGATTATATTAGATTTCTTTTTTGTTTACTTTATTTTCAATCAAATACAACTTTTAATAATCTTGGTTTCTATACTTCATATTTTAGAAAAAATAAAAAATTTAATTTATCTTCTAATACTTTATCAAAAATTATTTCCAACCGATCTGTAGAATTGATAAATTTTTGTTTAATGTCTAATCATTTTCATATAACCATTTTTGAAACTAATAAAAAAGGAATAGCTATGTATATGCAACGTGTTTTAAATTCATACACTAAATATTTTAATGCCAAGTATAAAAGAACTGGACATTTATTTCAGGGTCCCTATCAAGCAGTTCATGTGGAAGATAATGAACAACTTCTTCATTTATCTGCTTATATTCATAAAAATCCAAAGGAAATAAAAAATGTAAATAATAAAAAATTAATTAAATATCCATGGTCAAGCTTTCAAGATTATATTCTAGAAAATAGATGGCCTGAATTTTTAAAGCCTAACATTATTTTAGAACAATTTAATAATAAAGCTAAATATGTTGACTTTGTGAATACTAGTCTTGCAAAGGAAGAAAAATAATGGACACCAAGTATCTAGTAGATACCTAGTGGACACTCGGTGTCTCCTATTCAGCTTGACATATAGTATATAATATGATATATTTTACATAACTTGGTTAGTTCATTGAGTTTAATAATAAACCATATCCATCAACGTAATTTTCCCGGAGGTTTGTATGAAAAAATCCGCTAAGTTGTTCGGCTGGACCCTTATAGTTCTTGGGGTCTATGTATTCATCACTCTGTATAACATTATAAGTAAAGATGTCTTTGTTGAATCTATTCAAAAGTTGTCCGATAAAAACCCTCTTGCTGCTGTTATTAACGGCACCTGTTTCATTGTAATCGGAATGTATTTACGGAAACTTGCAAAAAGTTCTCCAAAAACTGGTTTCCCGAAGATAGCGATGGCAGTTGGATTTATCTGTATTTTGTTTGGTTTGATTTTCATCAACACCCTACACATACTTCTTTCATACTTGTATGTGCCTGGTATTTACGATGCACCACCGTTTTTGTATATCATCACCGGTGTATTATTTATGATATCAGGCTTGATTATCCTTTTCAGTGAAATAAAGTAACACGAAATCCGCTTCGGAGAAAATCCGCTGGCAGATTTTCTCTTTTTATATCTCTTTCACTGCTTCAATTATAATGCTTTTTTCGCCGTTGCGAAGAGAAACTTTGCCGGAAAAAGCGATACATTTTTCAGGGACAAGCATATCAACAGATTCTTTAAAAATATTAGGAAAAGCAACGGCCTCTATTGAATCGGTCAAATCTGAAATTTTTAAAAATGCCATGCGGTCATTATTTTTGGTGATAACTTGTCTTGAAGTTTCTATTATTCCGGCGATAGTTATTTGCATACCATTTCCAATTTTTTCTTTTATTTTTTTGATATTCATATCTCTGCTTTCCAGTTTTTCACGTATGCGGTCAAGCGGGTGTCCTGAAATGTAAAGCCCCAACAATTCTTTTTCCCAAAGCAATTTCTCGGACTGGGTTGCCAGAGGAGCGTCTTTTAAATTGAAAGATGCAATATCAAATTGGGCTAATCCGCCAAAAAGAGAAGTCTGATTCTCATTTTTATTAAAAGATTCTTTGTTGTATAAAAGCATGTCTTCAAGATTAAAAAGAAAACATCCTCTATCACCCCATTCATCCATACTGCCTGATTTGATTAAGGCCTCCATGGATTTCTTATTTAAATTTTTATGCTTAATTCTATTTAAAAAATCAGTAATTGACTTGAATTTTCCCCCTACTTTTCTTTCAGCGATTATGGCGTCAGCTATATCCGTGCCTAAATTTTTGATAGTATAAAGTCCAAACCTTATTTTTTCACTGGTATTTTTCTCTTCGTTTCTTAATACGGTAAAACCCCCATAACTTTCATTAATATTAGGAGGAAGAACCGGTATATTCATATTTTTACACTCGTTAATTATTTCGGATATTTTTTCCACGTCGCCCGATTCGGCAGTGAGTATGGCGGTCATATATTCAACAGGATAATTTGCTTTCATGTAGGCTGTTTGATAAGCAACCCTCCCATACGAAGCCGCGTGAGCCTTGTTGAAACCATAAGCCTGAAACGGTTCAAAAATTTTCCAAAGTTTTTCGGCAAATTCCGGAATTTGCCCGTTTGAAATAATACCTTTTGTGAATTTTTCTCTTTGCGCCGCCATTTCTTTTGGAATTTTTTTGCCGACTGCCTTACGGAACTTATCCGCTTCTTCCCAGTTATAACCGGCAAGTTCTATGGCGCAAAAAAGAAGGTCGTCCTGGTAAACAATAAGTCCATAAGATTCACCCAAGAATTTTTTCATTCTTGGGTCCAAATATTTTACGAGCTTTCTATCGTGTTTTCGTTTGATGTATTCTGGAATTGATTCCATCGGTCCAGGGCGATAAAGCGCGACCATAGCGTTGATATCGTGGATTGAGGATGGTTTTAATTCTTTTAAAAATCTTGTCATGCCGGCGCCATTTAATTGGAACAGTCCTTCAGTTTGACCGTTTGCCAAAAGTGAAAAAGTTTTCTTATCATCAAGCGGAATGCGCTCTATGTCTATATTTATGTTATAGAACCTTTTTACTAAACTTATGCTATCTGCCAGAATGGATAAATTTCTAATACCAAGAAAATCAAATTTCAAAAGTCCTGCGTCTTCAACACTATACATATCATATTGGGTAATTATTTTTCCGCCCTTTGGGTCAAGTTGCGTAGGGACGTATTCATAAAGAGGTTTTGGGGCAATAACGACTCCGGCGGCGTGCACTGAAATGTGTCTGACACATCCTTCTAACTTTAAAGCTAAATCCATTATTTTTTTTGTGTCTTTTTCACTTTTATATGCATCTCTTAATTCTGGCACCATCTCCATGGCATGATTTATTGTCATAGGAATGCCTTGCGAACCCATAGGAATCATTTTAGAAATTCTATCGCTGATGTTATAAGGATAACCTAACGCCCGAGCAACATCACGTACTGCGCCACGCGCCATCATTGTGCCGAAAGTTCCGATTTGCGCCACCTTATCTTCTCCATATTTATGTTTGGTATATTCTATCATCTGGTCCCGTCTATTATCGGCAAAATCCATATCAATATCCGGAGGAGACGGACGAAATGGATTTAAAAATCTTTCAAATGGAAGTTTGTATTCTATCGGATTTACATTGGTAATACCAAGAAGATAAGTAACCATAGACCCTGCAACCGAACCCCTAATAGTAGTTAAAATTCCGTTATTCTTTGCGTAATCCAATAAATCATCAACTACTAAAAAATATGGTGAATAACCCTTTTTAAAAATAATTTTGAGTTCATATTCCACTCTTTCTTTAATTTCTGACGTTTGCTCTACACCAATATTTTTAAAGCCGGCATAAGTAAGTTCTCGCAATTTTTCATCATAAGTTTTTCCTTCTTCAATTTTAAAATCAGGGAAAACCCAATTTCCGAGCTCCAATTCAAGATTGCACATATCGGCTATTTTTTGAGTATTTATCACGGCTTCCGGAATATCTTTAAAAATTTCCAAAGCTTTTTTTGTATTAATCAAAGAAAAATCGTCATCCGAAAATTCAAATTTAGACGCTTCTCTATTATCGCCTTGTGTGTTTATTTGAAGCAATGTGTGATGTGCGTCATGGTCTTCACTACATGGGTAATGAGAATCCTGCGTTGCGACGACCGGGATTTTATGTTTTTTAGCAAGTTTAATTAAAGTCTCACGCACATATTTGTCGTTTTCAACGGACGGATGACACTGGATTTCTATAAAATAATTATCTTCACCAAAAATTTCTTGATATTCATAAATAAGTTTTTCCGCTTTTGCTTCATCATTTCTAACTATACTTTGTGACAGTTCTCCGCCAAGACATCCTGAGAGAGCTATGATACCCTCGCTGTATTTTCTCAGTATTTCTTTATCCATTCTCGGTTTGTAATAATAACCCTCCAAATTTGAGATGGTGACCAACTTTATTAAATTTTTGTATCCTTGTAAATTTTTTGCCAGAAGGGTGAGGTGATAATAACGCTTACCTCCTTCTGATTCAACTGTTCTGTCTTTACGAGAACCCGAAGTCATATACGCCTCTACTCCAATAATCGGTTTAATGCCTTCTTTTTTTGCTAATTTATAAAATTCAATGGCGCCATACATATTGCCATGGTCAGTAACCGCCAAGGCGGACATTTCGCTTTTCTTGGCAAGCGCCACCAAATCTTTAAGCTTAGAAAGCCCGTCCAATAGGGAATAATGGGAGTGAGTATGAAGATGTATAAAGCTTGTTTCTGCCTTTTCCATTTTTACTATAATAGCACTTTTTATATATATTTTGCTATAATATATGAGTTATCAATATAAAATCATGAAAATCAAAAATTTCTGCGCCTTCGCCCTCGGAGTCATAAGGACAGGGAACCCACGACGCTTTAAATTTTTATTTTCATAATTTGATATAATTAAAATTATGAAAAAAATTAAAGTAGCTATAAATGGTTTTGGTAGGATAGGGAGAGCATTTTTTAAAATAGCGCTGGAACGCGAAGAAATTGAGGTGGTAGCTGTAAATGATTTGGGCGACATTGCCAATATGGCATATTTACTCAAATACGATACGGTTTATGGAAAATGGAATCACGATGTAAAAATAGATGGGGAATATTTAATAATTGACGGAAAAAAATTAAAAGTTTTATCTTTGAAAGACCCTGTTTCACTTCCTTGGAAAGATTTAAATATTGACGTAGTAGTTGAATCAACCGGACTTTTTGCTTCTTACGATAAAGCGAAAGTACACCTGGACGCAGGAGCAAAAAAGGTGGTAATTTCTGCTCCTGCTAAAGGAGAAAGTGAAATCAAAGGAGAGACTATCTTAATGGGTGTAAATGAAGAAAAATTCGGCACTTGTGATATTACATCAAATGCATCTTGCACGACAAACGCAGGTAGTCCGTTAATTTCTATTTTAGATGAAGCGCTTGGCATAGAGAAAGCAGTTTTAAATACCATACATGGTTATACAGCTAGCCAATCTATAGTTGATTCTCCTAATAAAAAAGATTTTCGCGAAGGTCGTGCTGCGGCGCAAAATATCGTGCCTTCTTCAACCGGAGCGGCGATTGCGGTTACAAAAGCATTTACAAAATTAGAAGGACTTTTTGACGGTATTGCTATGAGAGTACCGGTAGTAGCTGGGTCAATTGTTGATATTACTTTTATTTCCAAGAAAAATACCACCAAAGAAGAAATTAATGAAATTCTTAAAAAAGCTGCAAAAAATGAAAAATGGGAAGGTATTTTTTCCGTGACAGAAGAAGAACTTGTTTCAAGTGATATTTTAGGAAGTAAATATGGTTCTATCGCAGACCTTAGCATGACTCGCGTTGTTGGAGGAAATCTCGTAAAAGTATTGGGATGGTATGATAACGAAATGGGGTATACATATACTTTAGTGGACCATGTCATAAAAACTGGGAACACTATTTAGAGGAGATTTTGATCAAAGAATTATTCTTAAAGGTAAAAAACAATAAAAAATAGAAACTTAGTGGTTGGACTACTAAGTTAGTTCATGTCTAAAGCCTCTTTTCTTTCTGGTGTGTCTTGCCAAGCTTCTAATGCGAACTTCGAATATTCTTTTTGATTTTTAAATTGCCCAGAAATTATTTTTGTATCACATATATTTTTAATATTTTTAGTATATTCTTCTAAGCTTGATTTACTCAATTTGGTAGTTGGATTACCAAATGGGTCTCGATTGTTCATGTTTATGTAAGCGCCTAGCCTGAGAAGATAATTATTGTCGGGGATATGTTTTGATTTAAATCTTCCTTGGAATAATGCGCCGTTTCTTTTATATTTTTCATTAAAGTATCTAGTGTAGCCACCAATTCGGTGCATAAATTTTTCTATTCCTTTTTCTGCAAGGGGAGTAAGAAGTAAATGGAAATGATTTGGATTTACGCAGTATGCTATTATTGAAACTAATTTTTTTGACTTAGTAGTTGGACTACTAAATCTATGTTTTTCGAAAGAAAGAGCATAAATACTGCCTATTGGTTCTTTTGTGTTGAATTCGACTAGACTTTTCAAAAAGCGATCTAAATCATATTGATTTAAAAAAGTTTTTCTTTTATCAACACCACGGTTATAAATATGATAATATTCTCCTGTTTCAAATGCATGTTTTCTCATTTTTTTAATGACTTAGTGGTTGGATTACTAAGTTGACCCTCGAATACAAATACTGCAGGACCGATGAGGTAGATATTTTTATAAGAGCCATCTTTATTTTTTTCAAATTCCACAGTCAGGTTACCGCCGGGCATTTTGATGTGACAGATATTTGTTTTAATTTTATCCAGATGCGAGCAAGTGACAGCTACCGATGTTGCTCCCGTGCCGCAAGCCCAAGTCTCGTCTTCTACTCCCCGTTCGTAAGTGCGTACATATACAATATTATCTTTTATTTCAACAAAATTTATATTGACCCCATCCGGGTCGGAATTCCTTATTTTTCTGCCTTTTTCAACCACGGGAAATTCTTTCAGATTTTCCACAAACATAATGTTATGCGGAGTGGTGCCGCACAACACAAACGGCAAATTATTTCTTTCACCAACCTTACTTATATCCTGCATTTTTAATTTAATTTCTCCGTTTTTTAGTATTTCTGCTTTATGCGCTCCGTCAACAGCTATGAAATTAATATTTTTCGGGTCTTTAATAATTTTTAAAATATAGTGAGCAAAATGCACTATACAGCGTCCGCCGTTCCCGCACATTGAACCCATAGACCCGTCGTTGTTGATAAACACCATTTGAAAATCATAATCAGGCTGGTTTTCCAGAAGAATTATGCCGTCCGCGCCCACTCCGAAACGTCGATGGCAAAGCAGCTTTATATTATCAGCGTCTTTTATATCAAAACTTTTATCACGATTGTCCACTATAATGAAATCATTTCCGGCACCGTGATATTTATGGAATTTAGTCATTTTTATATTGTATCACGTTGTTCTTGTCACATAAAAAATGGTATAATATAATTATGAAAATTTTTATTGGTACAGACCACGCAGGATATGTGCTTAAAGAAAAATTAGTTTCTTTTTTGAAACTCCAAGGCTATGAGGTTATAGACAAAGGAGCTTTTGAATATGAAGAAAAAGATGATTATCCGGATTTTGTTATTCCAGTTGCAAAAGAAATATCAAAAAATCCAGACACCACAAGAGGAATAATCCTCGGGGGCACAGGAGAAGGAGAAGCTATAGCTGCAAACAAATTTCCTCATGTAAGAGCGGTTGTTTATTATGGCAAGGCGAAACCATTGGTGGATGATGAATCGGATATAATTATCAGGTCAAGACAACACAATAATTCAAATATTCTTTCTCTTGGCGCTAGGTATTTTACTGAAGAAAGTATGATGGACGCGGTTAATCTCTGGCTTAATACTGCTTTTAGTAAAGATGAAAAACATATTCGTCGTTTAGGAAAGATAGATAAAATAAAAATAGACGATTAGCTTAGTTTCTTTAAATTTTTTGTCCCTGCGCCCTTCTCGGAGTACCGAGCGGGACCCTCGGGCAGCAAAAAATTTAAAGAAACTAAGCCTTCACATTAAAACCATGACTGAAATAATCCCAGCGATATTGCCCAAAAATTACGAAGATTTAAAAAATAAAATCGCGCTTGTTCGCGGAATAGTTCCCGTTGTGCAAATAGACATTTGTGACGGAATTTTTATAAAAAATATTACTTGGCCGTTCTTATCGGCTGGAAAAAGTTCAGATGTTAACGGGGCTGACCTGGACGACCATTTTAGAAGAATTTTAAATGAAGAAGAAGGGATGCCTTTTTGGGAAGATATTGATTTTGAACTTGACCTTATGGTTTTGGATGCGATGGAAAATTTTGATATCTACACTAAACTGGGAGCCAGGAGAATAATTTTTCATATTGAAGCTGTTGGTGATTTAAAAGAATTTAAGAATTTTTTAGAAGGCATAGATATTTATATAAGAGAAGCAATGGAAATAGGTATAGCCATAAATATAAAAACACCCCTGGAACAAATTTTTCCTTTAGTTGACAATATTGATTTTGTGCAATGCATGGGCATGGATAAGGTTGGTTTCCAGGGACAAGAATTTGATGAAAAAGTTTTAGAAAATATAAAAACACTAAAAGAAAAATTCCCAAATCTCACCATATCTGTTGATGGCGGAGTAGATTTTGAAACTGCTTCACTTCTCACAAACGCTGGCGCAGGTCGTCTAGCTGTCGGTTCAGCGATTTTTAATACAGATGATATAATTAGCACAATTGAAGAGTTTAGGAATTTATAATATGTTGACTGAAGAAAAAATCAAAGAACTTGAAATAAAAGCAAACAATATTCGTCAAAGTATTATTGAAATGCTGGTGGAAGCAAAAAGCGGACATACGGCGGGGCCGCTTGGCATGACTGATATTTTTACGCTTTTTTATTTTCATATTTTAAAACACAATCCCCAAAACCCATTTTGGGAAGGACGTGACAGACTGGTTCTTTCTAATGGGCATATTTGTCCTGTGCTCTATGCGACTATGGCGCATAGTGGATATTTCCCAATTGAAGAATTAAAAACTCTGAGAAAATTTGGCACGCGCCTTCAAGGACATCCACATAGGGAATACTTGCCATTTGTAGAAAATTCTTCTGGTCCGTTAGGTGAAGGACTTTCACAAGCAATAGGCATGGCGCTGGCGGACAGAATGGATAAAAAAGATAGAAGCAGATTTATTTATTGTTTTATGTCTGATGGAGAATTGGATGAAGGAAATTCTTGGGAAGCAATAATGTTTGCCGGGAAAAACAGATTGGGGAATTTAATTGCCATAGTAGACAGAAATAATATTCAAATAGATGGTTTTACCGAACACATTATGCCGCTTGAACCGTTGGCGGATAAATGGAGAGCCTTTAACTGGCATGTGATAGAAGTTGCTGGGCATGATTTTAAAGCTTTAAATGAAGCAATAGAAGAAGCGCAAAAAGTATTTGAAAAACCTACTGTAATTATCGCGCATACAGTGCCAGGCAAAGGCGTAAAAGAATTTGAAAGAGATTATAAATGGCATGGTAAGGCGCCAAGCAAAGAGGAAGGTGAAATGGCGCTTAAAGAATTAAAAGATACAGGCGCTAGGCTTTAGGCACTAGGCATTAGCAAAAAAAATAAAAAATGTTAAATCCAAAATTAAAATTAAATCCCAAAATTTTTAATTCCGATGTGGAACAAATTCCCATAAGGAAAGGTTTTGGACAAGGATTGCTTTTGGCAGGAGAGATAGATAAAAATGTCGTTGCTCTTTGCGCGGATTTGACGGAGTCAACGCAGATGCACTTTTTTTCTGAAAAATTCCCGAAGAGATTTATAGAAATGGGAGTGGCTGAACAAAATTTAGTCACTGTCGCTTCAGGTATGGCTGCGATGGGTAAAATTCCTTTCTGTTCTTCTTATGCCGTATTTTCTCCGGGTAGGAATTGGGAACAAATAAGAACAACAATAGCTTATAATGACAGACCTGTAAAAATAGTAGGTTCACACGCCGGTATTTCTGTTGGACCTGATGGTGGCACGCATCAAGCGCTTGAAGATATTGCGTTAATGCGGGTGCTTCCCAATGTTGATGTCATTTCGCCTTGTGACAGCATAGAAGCGAAAAAAGCAACTCTCGCTTTGGCTAAAACCGGTAAACCGGCCTATTTACGCTTAGCTCGTGAAAAAACGCCGATTATAACTACAGAAGAAACTCCTTTTGAAATAGGCAAGGCGCAAACTTATTGGATGCCGGATGTTGGACTGGCGCAAGTTGGGATTATAGTTACAGGTAGTCTTGCTTATCGGGCAATTTTTGCGGCCAAAGAATTGGAAGCCGAGGGAATAAAAACTAAAGTAATAAATTTATCTTCAATTGCGCCAATAGACGCAGAAGCTATAACAATTCTCGCAAAAGAAACTAAAGCAATCGTAACCGTGGAAGAACATCAAATAAAAGGGGGAATGGGTTCCGCTGTTGCTGAAGTTTTAGCGCAAAATTATCCCGCGCCGATGGAATTTATTGGCATTAAAAATCTTTTTGGTCAGTCAGGCACGCCTGATGAATTGATAGAACACTACAAAATGGGAGTGAAAGATATAAAAGAAGCAGTAAAAAAAGTGTTGACAAGAAAACTGTAAAAATGAACTTTTTCCGGTACGGATTTTTTGAAGCTTAAAAAATCCTGAAATTCTCGGCTCGTCAGCCTCGAAACCCCTCCAAAAGTTCATTTTTACAGTTTTCTTGTCTTATAATTTTCTGGAGCGTTTTTCAAATATTCTTCTAATTTTTTCTTAGAAAGTAATCCTTCCTGCGCGCCTATTTTTTGAACCACAGACATTGAATTTATCGGTCCCCAGGAAAATGCCTCAAGGGGGGATTTGCCTAAGGCAAGAGCGGCTGTAAATGTGGAAGAAAAAGCGTCTCCCGCTCCTGTACGTTCCAAAGGTGGAACAATATCCGGATAAATAGGGTTATACCATAATTCTCCGTCTTTATAAAAATAAGCGCCCTTTGGTCCGTCGCTTATTACAACCATTTTTGGACCTAAATTTGCAATGCCTTTTGATAACACAAAAACATCCTTATTTTCATTTTTTAAAATTTTTTGCGCTTCTTCAAGATTGCAAAAAAATATTTCTGTTCGTTTATAAATATCTTTTAAATTTTCTGCGCCGAATTTAATTTGAAAAGTGCCCGGTTGAAAGGCGAGCTTTGTTTCAGGATTTTTCTTTAAAAATTCCAATATTTCTTCGTGGTATGGCAAAGAATTTTTAGCCAGAGAACTCAAATATATCCAAGAAATTTCTCCCAATTTTGGAAATTTATAATCAAACTCCGTATGTTTAATTAAAATCGTGCGGTCAATATCATACCAAAGAACATAATGATAATTTGTGTTTTTATTTTTTTCTACCGTAATATAATCAGTTGAAACTCCATCTTTTTTCAAAGATACCAGACAGTCTTTGCCATTTTGGTCATCCCCGATATTTGTAATAAGAGCCGTGCTTAATCCCAAACGAGCGGCAGATACAGCGGCGTTTGGACTATTGCCGACTGCAGGTATTACATTTAATGATTCATAAGGCACTTTATCTCCAAAACGCAGGCAAAGTTCACAAGCTTCTGTATCTATCTTGCAATGCACATGAGCATCTTTTATTTTTATAAATGCGTCTGTCACTATATCCCCAATCGCAAGAAAATCTATTTTCTTCATCCCGTTAGAAATTTACATTAATTAATAATAATTCAACCATTATAACCCGTTTTTCAATGTCTTTATTATTTCTAACGGGATTCATGTTATGATTATATCATATTATTAAATTTTTTAAATAAATCATGTTTAAAAGAACAATTTTAGTTTTGTTAGGATTTGCCTTTTTATTTGTGTCTAGATTAGCGTATGCGGAGGTTGTTATAAATGAAATCCAATTAAATCCCACAGAAGAAAGATTCATTGAACTTTATAATTCTAACAGTTCTTCCGTGGATTTAACAGGCTGGTATATTCAAAGGAAAACACAAACGGGAAGCAGTTTTAATTCTTTGGTTTCGAAAACATATTTTGAGAATAAAACGATTGGAGTCAATGGCTATTTTTTAATTTCCAAAGATACGTTGGGTTTAAACACTTTTACATTAACTGAATCAAATACAATTCAATTAAAAAACTTAAACCAAGAGGTGATGGATAAAATTGGTTGGGGGGACGGAGAATCCAGTGTAGTTGACAATCCTCCTGACGGTAAAAGTATTCAAAGAGTTAACAATGAATGGGTTATTGCTTCTCCTACTCCAGGAACAAGCAATTCATCTTCTTCTGTAAATGATTCAAGTAATACAGAAAGTAATACAAACGATGATAATTTTTCCACACAGGACACAACAGAAACAGAATCAGTTAAAACCACAACCATCAAAGCAAAAATTTTAACCGACGCCATAGTTTTTGCCGGACAGCCATTTGAAATTGAAACCAACGTTTTTGGCTACTCCAATGAAAATATTGTTCTTGGTAGAGCTTATTGGAATTTCGGTGACGGTGGTTCATTTGAACAAATAAATAATTTTGAAAAGTTCTATCACATTTATTATTATCCCGGTGAATATGTTTTATTTTTGGAATATTATTCAAATAATACTTCTAGAACTCCAGAGACCACTAGCAAAATGATAATAAAAGTTCTTCCTACAA
Organism: Candidatus Nomurabacteria bacterium RIFCSPHIGHO2_02_FULL_35_13; assembly: GCA_001785515.1. GTDB lineage: Bacteria > Patescibacteriota > Minisyncoccia > Phycocordibacterales > UBA9973 > UBA9973. The sequence goes on from MFTY01000009.1 coordinate 27,648, forward strand.
CTGTAACCATTTCCAAAGTAGGAAGTATTAAAGATTTTTTTATAGAACTTTCAAATAATGCCAGTTCCGATATTGATATTTCAAATTGGATTCTTCGGGCAAATGAAAAAACTTTCATGTTTCCTAAAAATAGCGTAATTATGTCTAAAAAACAGATGATTATTTCTGATAAAATTTCCGGATTTAGTTTTGGCGATAAATACAACTTAAAACTTTTTTCCTCAACAGGTGAGTTGGTTTTTAGTTATTCTTCTTCTATTAAATCGGTTAAAACTTTAGCCCAAAATTCTATCCCGCTAAAAACACCCATCACAGAATCTGTGGAAGCAAGGTCGGTTGGCGATTTAGAGGCAGCAGTCGTAAAGAGCGATGTGGGCACAGAAGACAATTTAATTTACGGAATCAGTTTATTTGCTTTTCTTGGAATTAGCGCAAGCGCGGCCTATTTTGTTCGCACTCGCAATAGGAAAGCTATTTTAGGAACAGCCGGAAATGATTTTGAAATAATAGACGAATAAATTAGACAAAAAATAGATAAAATGTTCTATTTTAATTACTGTGGATAACATTTGCTATTATCAATAAGCGCTATGTGTTATAATTACGCCATAGCATTGCAAAATGCGTTTAAGGTTTCTCTATTTTTTATTATTATAAAAAAGGTCGACAACAAAAAAATTTATAAAATATAATTTACAAAATAATAATGCAAAAACTGATTGAAAAATTACTAAGAAAACTTAATGTTGTGTTTGTTTCGTCTCTAGCAGTGTTAATGATTGTCGGATTGAGTGGTATCAATTACGTCTTAGCAGGTAATACATCTACCCAGAGCGCATCAACTGCCGCGGCGACCACTATAACCGTAGTAGGTAAAGTGGCGGATACCGCGATAACCACAATTACTTTTCCTGAAGGCGCGGCCAGCGCTACGGTTTCCAACCCTTATAATGATGTAGATACTGTAAGTGATGCCCAAGTCCTCCACGCTACTACCAGCGAACCGGTAGTAAGGCTTAAAAATACTTCCGGAGGAGCTCTTAATATTTCGCTTTCGATAAGTAGTTGGACAGGCACTATTGCGGCATCTGAGGGTTATGCGCTGTCGGACCCCGCTACTACTACCACTAGCACTGTCACCGATAGTAATCTATCTACCGATGGTACCGACGGATTATCTCCTGTTGCCACCGGGGTGTCGGTAGGTGCCGCCTCTTACAAAGCCCTTTATTTGGAATTAATTTTGAGCAGTTCCGCCGGCGCGACAGGAACTTCAACGCTTACTGTTCTGGGAGAATCTTAATTTGACAAAGATAGTCTAATAGTCCAATATATGAAATATGAAAAGTAAAAGCACCATAGTAGTTGCTTTGTTGCTTGGCTTGTTGCTTGTCCAAGGCTCTTTTGCGTTAGCAACATCAGTTAATAAAATGTCCCTTACCAACCTTGTTGG
>MFTY01000010.1 GCA_001785515.1 Candidatus Nomurabacteria bacterium RIFCSPHIGHO2_02_FULL_35_13
GTTCGACCTTGAAAAATCCTGGAATTGATTTAATTGCTGTAACTTATGGGCCCGGACTGGAACCAGCGCTTTGGACTGGAATCGTTTTCGCGAAAGAATTGGCAAAGAAATGGAATGTCCCCCTTATCCCAGTAAATCATATGGAGGGACATATATTATCTCCATTTGGAAAAAGCAAAGGAAGATTTGCAATTCCAAAAATTGATTTTCCAATATTATCTCTTCTTGTTTCCGGCGGGCATACGGAACTTATATTTTCAAAAAATTGGATGCAATATAAAATTATCGGCGAAACATTGGACGATGCCACCGGAGAAGCGTTTGATAAAGTTGCAAGAATGATGAATCTTCCCTATCCAGGAGGACCAGAAATTTCAAAATTGGCAGAGAGGTTAAGGGAAAATGGAAAACAATCTTTAGGAGATGATTCTCTTGGTGTATTATCTCAGTCACCACGAAAATTTTCTACTGAAAATTTTCTCTGTCCGTCGCCGTCGCTCCTACCAAGGGTTCCTGAGACAACACACCTTCGTGAATCCATTAAACTCCCCCGTCCAATGATTTACAGCAAAAATTTTGATTTTTCATTTTCCGGATTGAAAACAGCTGTTCTTTATTTAATTAGAAAAATTGGAACATTGAATGAAGAAACAAAATCTAAAATAGCTTTGGAATTTGAAAACGCGGTGGTAGAAACTCTGGTATACAAAACAATTAAAGCAAAAGAAAAATATAAGATAAAAACTGTCATAGTTGCCGGCGGAGTATCTTGCAATAAACACTTACAAAGGCAAATGAAAAAAGCAGTGGGTAAAGATATTAAATTACTCTTTCCGGAAAAAGAATTAACGGGAGATAATTCCATAATGATTGGCATAGCCGGATACTTGAATTACATAAAAAACAAAAAGAAAGTCCTTAAAATAGATAACATAAAAGCAACTGGTAATTTAAGGCTCTGATAGTTCTTTTGCCTCGCCAGAGGACGGGCAGATATGATATTATTAAAGGATGGATGAGAGATTGCTGAAACCCTACGACCCTAAAGAAACTGAAAGTAAAATCTACAAGCTCTGGGAAAAGAGTGGTTTTTTTAACCCCAATAATCTGCCAGAAAGGCATAAAGAATTTTTTTCAATAGTTCTTCCTCCACCGAATGTGACAGGCACACTTCATCTGGGACACGCTCTTGAAGATTCAATTCAAGATATGATAGTCCGTTATAAAAGAATGGCTGGATTTAAAACTCTCTGGGTTCCCGGGACGGACCACGCCGCTATAGCAACACAATCAAAAGTTGAAAAATTATTGGAAAAGGAAGGGATTCGCAAAAATGATATTGGCCGGGAAGAATTTCTGAAACGCGTCAAAATATTCGCGCAAAATTCGCACGATGGCATAATATCTCAAATTAAAAAAATGGGGGCATCGCTTGATTGGTCACGTGAAGCGTTTACTCTTGATGAAAAACGCAATATTGCGGTGAAAACCGCATTTAAACAAATGTATGATGATGGTCTTATTTATCGCGGAAATCGCATGGTAAATTGGGACCCAAAAGGCCAGACGGTTATTTCCGACGATGAAATAGTGTATGAAGAAAAAAAAGGGAAATTTTATACTTTTAAATACGGACCATTTGAAATAGGCACAGCGCGACCTGAAACAAAATTTGGCGATAAATACGTGGTAATACATCCAGATGATAAAAGATATAAAGATTGGAAGCACATGCAGAAAATAACAGTAGAATGGATAAACGGACCGATAGAAGCCACAATCATAAAAGATGAAATGATTGACATGGGATTCGGAACCGGAGTGATGACAATTACTCCTTGGCATTCTCATGAAGATTTTGCGTTAGCAGAAAAATATAAGCTGGATAAAGAACAAATTATTGATAAATATGGAAAACTGCTTCCTATTGCCGGTGAATTCGTAGGAATGAAAATCGGCGATGCGCGTGAAAAAATTGTTGAGAAATTAAAAGAAAAAGGACTGCTTGTTTCTGTTGATGAAAATTATGTAAATAGAGTGGCAACTGCGGAAAGAACCGGGGGCACTATTGAACCACAAATTATGCTTCAATGGTTTATAAATGTAAATAAACCAATAAAAGAACGTGGAAACAAAACCCTGAAAGACCTAATGCGCGAGCCCATAGAAAAAGGTGAAATAAAAATCATACCGGAACATTTTGAAAAAGTTTATTATCATTGGATTGAAAATCTGCGTGATTGGTGTATTTCTCGTCAAATTTGGTATGGACACCAAATACCCGTCTGGTATAGAAAAAATGAGATATATTGCGGAATAGAGGCCCCTACAGACAAAGGTTGGGAGCAAGACCCTGATACTTTGGATACTTGGTTTTCTTCCAGTCTTTGGACTTTTTCTACTCTAGGTTGGCCAGAAAAAACAAAAGACCTAAAAAGTTTCCACCCTACTTCTCTTATTAATCCTGGTTATGAAATTTTGTTTTTTTGGGTGGCAAGAATGATTTTGATGTCACAATTTTTAATCGGAGAAATACCTTTCAAAACAGTTTTTCTACATGGAATATTGCGAGATAAAAATGGGAAAAAATTTAGTAAATCATCCGGAAATAATATAGACCCCGTTGAAATAATAGAAAAATATGGCGCAGATGCTTTGCGTATGTCTTTAATATCGGGAACCGGGTCCGGTAATGACAGTAATTATGATGAAAACAAAGTTAAAGGCTATAAAAATTTTGCAAATAAAATTTGGAATATAACAAGATTTATATTAAAAAACATAAAAGGAAGTAAGTATGACCCTAGTATATCAAACAACTTAACGGAAGAATTTAAAATAATCGTTGAAGATATTACTTCTGATATGGATAATTATCGTTTTCATCTTGCGGCTGAAAAAATTTATCAATATATATGGCACAAGTTTGCAGATGAAATTTTAGAAGAAAGCAAAAAAATAATTAAAGTAGGCGACAAACAAGCAGAAGAAAGAAAATCCGCATTATTATTAATTTGGAATGATTGCATTAAAATACTTCACCCATTTATGCCATTTGTCACTGAAGAAATTTGGTCTATTATAAAAAAACGCGATAAGGACGATTTAATCATGGTTGCCAAGTGGCCCTTCGGCCTTGCTCAGGATAAACCTGAAAAAAAATGATAACCAGCGACCCAAAAATTTTAAGTTTGGCACTTTTAGGAGGAATCGCTCCTGCCCTCTTTTGGCTTTGGTTTTGGCTTAGAGAAGACAATCAAAAACCTGAACCCAAAGGACTTATCGCTTCGATATTTTTTATCGGCATGATGTGCGTTATTATTGTCATACCGCTTCAAAAATTTATCCAAAATAATGTAACTTCATATGAATGGAAAATCATTGGCTGGGCAAGCTTAGAAGAATTAATTAAATATTTGGGTGTAATAATTCTCCTATATAAAACAGACCGTATTGACGAACCCATAGATTGGCCGATTTTTTTGATTACTATCGCTTTGGGTTTCGCAGCACTTGAAAATTCTTTGTTCTTGATTAAACCGCTTTCATTAGGGGAAACTACGGTAGGCCTCCTTACCGGCCAACTTAGATTTCTGGGGTCTACTTTGCTTCATGCCGTATCAAGTGGAATTGTGGGTATTGCCTTGGGACTTTCGTTTTATATGGGTAAATACATAAGAAAAATATACCTTTTAGGGGGTCTTACGCTCGCTATCACCTTGCATAGTGTCTTTAATTTTTTTATAATGAATAGTGATGGGAATAATTCTTTAAGAGTGTTGGGGTTCCTTTGGGTCGTTACAATTATCATTATGTTGCTTTTTGAGAAATTAAGGAGAATGAGCGTGTAGAATTAAGTCAGACAAATGTCTGGAATAAAAAATATGAATATGCAAAATAAAAAAAGAAGTTTTTTTGATAGATTAACCGGAAGCATAAGTTCCGAAGAAGAATACAAGGAATTAAAAATATCGTCTGCTAAAGGAGATAAAAAAAACGGCAATGACTGGATGGAAGAAGAAAATGATGAATTAGAATTAACTGTTGATGTTTATCAAACACCGACAGATATTATATTACAGACTATGGTTGCCGGTGTTAAACCGGAGGATTTGGAACTCACTATCGCTAGAGATATGATAACTATAAGAGGTAAGAGAGAAGAAAACAGAAACATAGATGAAGAAAATTATTTTATTAAAGAACTTTATTGGGGAAAATTTTCTCGCACGATACTTCTTCCTCAAGAAGTAGAACCGGAAGAAGTTGAAGCCACGGAAAGACACGGCTTATTGACTATTAAAATACAAAAAGTGGATAAGGAAAAAAGAACCAGCATTCGAGTTAAGTCATTATAAAAATTAAAAAACAAAAGGAATAACCCTATTTTTTAGAACCAATGCTCATGTGCTGGGAGGCAGATTTGCACTGCCGACCCCTCGCTCTTCAGGCGAATGCTCTGCTACCTGAGCTATCCCAGCATCCTACTTTCTTATAATACTAAAAATTAAGATTTTTGCAATCATTATTTATTAATGATAGAGCAAAGTATGCTATACTAAACTAGTGAGAATTTGTAAATTGTGCAATCATGAATTTAAAAACTACCAGAGTAGGTGTCTTGCCAGATGTGGGTCTTGTAATACTAAAATCAGAAGATTTCGTGCAAAAGCAGCTGCAATTGAATTTCTTGGAAAAAAATGTAAAGAATGTGGATGGCATGGAAATCAAGCGGCTCTTCAATTTCATCATTTAAAAGGAAAAGATTTTACTATTGGAAATGTAGCAAATAAAAGTTGGGATTCTATAAAAAAAGAAGTGAAAAAATGTATTTTATTATGTGTAAACTGTCATGCAATTAAACACAGCACAAAAAATGACAAAAATTTCCTTAAAGAAGCTTTAAATTATAAAGGTAGAACACTAAAATTTAGGAATAATAACTAAATAAAAAATCTTTTTATAATTTTTTAAGAAAGTCTTGGACTGGGTTATTATTTATCTTTTGTTCTATTCCAGAAACCGAATTATATAAATCCATTATTTTATTCAAATACGGTTCTATAAAATAAAAAGACCCAAAAGCAATGCCAAATATTACAATCCATTTTAATGCCTGCCAAACAGCTCCTCTTCTTTGAACACCTCTGATTTTATGAAGCAACACATTATTTTCTTCAGCAAGCGCTAGTGTATTTTGAAGTAATTGCTTAGATTCCGGGTCCATAAGCAATATTTTAGCATAGCTCTTTTAAAAAGCCAATTTTCAAATTAGGATTTTTTGTGTTAAATTATAAGAGTTCGTGATTAAGGTCCTCGTAGTTCAACGGATAGAATCGCGCCGTCCTAAGGCGTTGATGTAGGTTCAATTCCTACCGAGGACACAAAAATAAACATCCCCGTTCCCTGCCCGCAATGCTTCGCATAGCGAAGGCGGGCGGGGATTCGGAGTGAGGGCACACAAGTAACAAAATTGTTTTTTATCTCGCAAATAAATCGCAGCGTTTTCTCAAGGCTGTTATATCCTCGGCTGTCAGTTTTTCATTCACGCCATTATTTAAGTAATACATCACCGCTTTGGCATTTTCCAAATGCTCCAACCCTAAGGCATGTCCGAACTCATGAGTCAGAACTCTTGCCAGTTTTCCTTCATTATCAAACTGAAAAATATCAATTTCTCTGCCAGCAGGCCCTTCTTTATATGTTCCCTCTTCAAACTCCCCGCCCAACTCGCCACCAATCGTATTAAATTTGTCTACTTCTATATTAAGAGAAGAAACAAGACGGTTCAAAACAACCACTAATGCGTTAATATTTTCTATCTTAAAATTAATCTCTGTTTGTAATTTATTTATTTCCGCAAATTCCGTATCAAGATAATTTTTTTCCTTGCTTAAACGGTTATATTCGTCTTTAGATGCTCCACCCTTTTTATTCAAAGACATGACTTCTTTTTCATAAGTACTTTGACGATTTTTAAATAGCGCGACTCGTGACTCAAATTCAGTTTTAAGCTTAAGGTAATCAGCCTGCATGGCGGTATATCTTGATTTTAAGTCGTTATAAGACGCCCTAGTGTCACTTACCGTAATACCTATATCTTTTAATTTCTGACTCGCTTCTTGGCGAATATCATAAATAAGGTTTATTTTTAAATTACCACTTGGTGCATAAATGAAAAGTTCTTTATCAATGGATTTTTCCCATGTTTTTTTCGCAATACTTATAATATTAAGAAACTTTTCTTTTGATACGCCAAATCTTTCATCAAAGGAACCTAGTGAATAAGTTATGGGCTGATTGCAGGGTAGATATTTATTTTGTAAAATTGAAAAAATTTGAGCAAGTGGGGTTCGAAACAAAAAAACCACAGCGCCTATCGCAATTAAATAAAAAACAATTCTAAATATCTTTTTCATTACTAGACAAGTCCTAACATTTTTGCTATTTGAGGTTTATCAAAACCTACAATAAGTTCATTGCCTATAGTGATGACAGGCACACCCATTTGTCCGCTTTTATCTATCATTTCCCTTCTTTTCTCAAGATTACCAGCTACATCATATTCCGTATAAGCTACGTTATTTGCTTTAAAGAAATCCTTTGCCATATGGCAAAAATGACAGGAAGGTGTTGAATAAATCGTTACATTTTTCATAATGTTTTCTTTTTTTATTTCAGCCGACAGGCTGATCCGCCTTTGGCGGAAATTATTAATTGTTTATATTATATCATACCCGTCAAGTTAAAATTCCTTGACTATAAGTTGTTTCTTTTGCTTAATTTTTATACTTGCCCAAAAAGAAAAACAAAGATATATTTTATATATGCGGGATTAGTTTAGTGGTAGAATGAGTCCTTCCCAAGGATTAGACGGGGTTTCGATTACCCCATCCCGCACAAAAACTTAATTTTTTCCAAGCGACATAATAATTTTAATAACCGTATCCGGATTAAGCGACATACTTTCTATTCCCTCATTTACCAGAAATTGCGCAAACTCGGGATAATCTGATGGAGCTTGTCCGCAAATTCCGATATACTTCCCTTTTTCTTTGCATTTATGGATAATTTCGGCTACAAGTTTTTTGACTGATAGATTATTTTCATTCGCAATATGAGTAACTATTCCGGAATCGCGGTCTAACCCCAGGGTAAGTTGAGTCAAATCATTGGACCCGATTGACATACCGTCAAAAATCTCAAGAAATTCATCCGCAAGAAGAATATTGGAAGGAATTTCACACATTACGTAAATTTTAAGTTCTTTGTCTGTTGCTCTATCTAAACCATATTCTTTCATTACTTCTATAACTTTTCTGCCTTCTTTAGGGGTCCTGCAGAATGGAATCATGGGAATAACATTTTTAAGACCCATATCTTCTCGCACAATTTTCATCGCCTTGCATTCAAGTCCGAAAGCTTCCTTGAATTTAGGGTCATAATAACGGGAAGCTCCGCGCCAGCCCAACATTGGATTTTCTTCATGCGGTTCATATATTTCGCCACCTATGAGTGTGCGATATTCATTCGTCTTAAAATCTGAGAAACGAATAATAACTTTATTCGGATAAAAGGTGGCGCCAATTTTTGCTATTCCTAAAGCAAGTTTCTCCACATAATATTCTCTCTTGTCTTTATAAAGAGGTGTTAAATTTTCTACTTCCTTGAGAGCTTTGATTATGATTGGACTTTTCTTTCCTTCTTTTAATTTTTTATAATTAATTAATACATTTGGATGAAGACGGATATGAGAAGCAATAATGAATTCCAATCTGCCTAAACCAACCCCTTCCGCAGGAAGATGATGATTTTTGAATGCTTCATCCGGAGAACCGATATTTACCATAATTTTTGTTTCAGTTTTTGGTATTTTATCCAAACGATGTTCTTCTATTTTAAATGGAATAATACCCTCATAGACATTACCCACTTGGCCGGAAGAAGAATCTACCGTGACTTC
>MFTY01000011.1 GCA_001785515.1 Candidatus Nomurabacteria bacterium RIFCSPHIGHO2_02_FULL_35_13
GACTGGGAGCTACTTGTTATAGATGATGGCTCTACCGATAATATTAAGGATATTATTGATAATTTTGTAAAAAATGATTCACGAATAAGGTATATAAGAAGCGAAACAAATTTAGGAATACAAAAAACCTTGAACAAAGGACTTAAAGAAGCACGGGGTAAATATATTGCGCGTATTGATGATGACGATATTTGGATAGATAAAGACAAGTTAAAAGTACAACTTGAGTTTTTAGAAAATAATAAAGATTATGTCTTGGTTGGAACAGGTGCAATAACAACAGATGAAAATAATAACGATTTATCAAGATTTATAATGCCCGAGCACGATAGCAAAATTAGAAACAAAATTCTATCAAAAAATTGTTTCATTCATTCTAGTGTGATGTTTAAAAAAAACACAGCCTTTAGCTTTAATGGCTACGATGAATCACAAAATACTCTGCATATTGAAGATTATGATTTATGGCTCAAAATAGGAACTCTCGGGAAATTCTCCAATCTTGGGCGGTATTCTGTTTCTTTAAAACAAGGGAAACATACTATTTCAGCTAAAAATAGAATTAATCAAGCACTACGTATCATAAATGAAATTAAAAAATTTAAAAATCATTACCCTAGATTTTTCAAAGGGTATATTTTTAGTACCATAAGATTAATCTTCTTTTTAATCCAAAAAATCACGCCTTTTAATGAAAAAATAGTGTATCATATAAAAACCGCCTATAAACAATATTAAAATGAATTTATTAAAAAAAATTATAAAAAAAATAAAATTTATAGTAGAAAGTTACTTTCTATTTTTCTTTTATATTTTTGATTATTATAAATCTAAAAAAATTTATAATGAACCTTCAGTTTGTGGTTTTTATCAGTGTTACAAACAACCAAAATCTGTTATTGCAACCCTTGCTTCCTTTAGAAAAATATACAACACGAGTTCAGTTTATTTATTTTGTGACGAAGGAGATGATATGAGCCATATTGCATCCCATTTTAATTGCAAATATGAATATATTTCTAAAGGACATAATTTAGGTTTTTATTTTATATCTAAAGAAGAGTTACTTTCTTGGTTAAAAAGATTTTTATTTGCTGCACAAGATTCCAAGGAAGATTTTGTAATGGTAATAGAAAATGATACTAGAATATATAAAAAGGTTAAAAAGTTAAAATTTGATTTTAATGGTATTAAATCAAATCACCACCTAGGAAAAGAAACCACTCTTTTTTTAAAGACTCGAAATAATTCTATCCCGAGATATATTAATAATATATATTATGGTGGTTGCGGGGGTGCATTAATTAATAGAAATTTTATAGTAAATAATTTTTCTAATCTCAAAAATTTAGATTTTGCAATTGATGAATTATTACCTTATATAAAAAGACAATTTGGAGAAAAATTCCCAATAGATGTTTGTTTGGCAGCATTAGTTATTTATTTTGGTGGAACTATTGGACAATATTTAGGTTATGCTGAAACGGGACCTTTTAGATTTACTGAAATCCTAATGTTGAAATATAAGTTCAGACCCTTATTGGGAAGAATTGAGGTTCTGCATAATGACAAAAGCTTATACAACGTTCCACTTTCAGAAGAAGAAAATAGGATATTTCTTGGCAAATAAGAGAATATTATTCTTTTAGTAATTCTTTATATTTATCTTTATTTTTGATCTACATCAAAGGTGATTTTACTTACATCAATTTTATTGGTATTTTTAGAAATACCCAAAATGTTTCCACCACACCCCATGGGTATTAAAATTCTGTCAATTAAATCAACTATATCCTTATCAAGAGAAATAACAGATTTTATATAGTCCTTTTGTTTTTGGGATTTAGTCATATGTTCTGTCGCGTCTTCTAAAATTACTTCTAGTAATCCAGGTACCATCATTAAATATAAATTAAAAGTATCTCCTAATAGATCTACGAATTTTTTTACACCGTCCCAATATTCAAATTGGATAAAAGAAACTTTTGTTTTGACTGCTTCTAACCCTCCCATTATGATTCTATAATCAAGTCCTTCGGCGTCAATTTTTAGAAAATCTATGTGTATAATGTTGTGTTCAACAATATATTCATCAAGTGTCCTGAGAGAATATCGCTTTCCCGTATTGACGCTTTTAACATATGGATTAATGGTAAATGACTGGCTTTCTTCATAATAAATGCAGTCATTTTCTTTTCTGTCTGATAGGCCAAATTCATTTACTATGATATCCGGATTATCCAATAAAGCAATCTGCTTCTTTAGTGAGGTGATAGATTCTGTACTCGGTTCAAATAAATGGTACGAGCAATTATTTTTTATTTTATAAAATGATAAATCTTCTCTCGCTCCAACGTCAAAAACAACGGACATCTCATCTTTAAGTAGTTCAAATATTTTTAGTTCCTCTATTGGTATTTTTGTGTTCCCAACTGGTTTCACGAATTTTAGTATTTTGCGTATAAAATACTTTACACTTTCTGGTAATCTTTGACTAAGATATTTCTTTATTTTCTTTTTAAATTTTTTCATTTGATTTAAATAAATTTTTATATTTTTCTTTATTACTCAAAATATATTTTGGTAAGTCTGATTCATCAATCCAGAATTTAAATTTACTTCTCCCAATATAATCTTTTTTTCCGAACCTTTCTGAGAGCTTGCTTTGCACGTCGTTACTATTATAACTCTCTTTGGTGTAGCTATCATTTAGTTTTCTTCTAACTTCTTCGATGCCACCCATGGAGGTGAAGTGCCAACCACCACCCTCTAATACAGTCCACTTACCGTCTGTTCTTAAATGGTTCAAGCAGTTTTCTTTTATTGTTTTATAATTCGTTAAAAGTGTCCCAATCCAAGGTTCATTTGATCTATTGTTTAAATAATAAACATATACAAGTTGACGTAGTTTGTATTTACCCATTTCCTTTGGCATTCCGAATGTTAATTTCCATATCTCATCTACATCACCTACAAAACAGAGATCTTCGTCTCGGATGTGAGTGAGCGCTTTTTTAATGCTTTCTTTTTGAAAAAATTCTCTTCTCCAATGCTCTGGACCATTTTTGGGAACATTTGGACTTTCATCTGCTATTTTCAGTATTTCGGCATCATCTGGATAGTCGTTTATCACAAAGTATTTTATTTTGTGCAGGAAGGGAGTAAAGCGTTGTTTCTGTTTTTCAAAATATAATGTTTTTTTTAATCCAGAAAAAGTCGTAGGTGCTTCTACTATTATAAATTCGTCCACGGCTTCATTCAAGGTATTTAGCCTTATTTCAAGTAATTCTTCTTCTCCATTATAAGTAAAAATGTCATATATTTTTACTTTTTTTCTTAATTCAGTAAATTCATAGGACGAATAATATTCAATTTTTTTGTTTTTTGCTTTTCTAAATATTTTTTTCAAATCAAAAATAATATTTGTTACTATGGCAAGTAGATAGTTTTTAACTTTATATTGCCACTTTAGTTTTAAATCAAGTTCACCACTCCATAGGTAATACAGAACCCTTTCAATGATTTGTGCCTCGCCAGGGTGTAGGCTGTAGCCAACATAAGTTCTAAGTTCTTCATAAAATGACTTTGGATATTTTAAAATATTTTCTCTAGTGACGAGGTAATTTGATCCTGGTGCAAATTTTATATATTTAGGTATTTTTTTAACATAGCGCCAAATAAAATCATTGTATGTTTTGAAGTATTTCGCAGGAAATATATTTAAATACCAACTATTGTTTATTTCGTTATACATACCGTCTGGAGAGTAAAATGCTATGGGTTTCTCTGTTTTGTGGTATTTAGTGAATAGGGGAGTAAAGAATGTGTTATTACAAACTATGTCAAATTCCTCTTTTGTAATATATTTAAATACATTACCCTTAGTCATTATCATTGTTTCAGGTAAATTGTCGTAGTTGTCTATGATGTATGTGAATTTATCATAAATATCCCAGCCAATATTAGGGACTTTTTTAACTTTTTTTGGGTCAAAAGGTTTTATCCATTCATCCGTTTCACTTCTATCATAGATTATATAGTTGTCTGTATAATCCAAAATCCAACTGATATCAGCGTTATAATTGGAAACCATTAAAAGATTCTTGGTAATTTTCATTTGTTATATTTTTATGAATCTATTTATGAAATTTTTTGTTTTGAGTGAAAGTAAACCGCTAATTTTCTTCTTTAAAAATAAAAAGATATTTTTATCACTTTGTTGTTTAATTAGCCTGTTTTTTGCATTGAAGTAGTCCGAATGATTTTTTTGATATTCCCTAAATTCTTTTAAACACGTTGCATAGTCACTCAAATTTCCGTCTCTATCCTGATACATCCATCCTTTTGTTATATTATATCCGCAGCTCCAATAACCATCCGAAATATTGTGCCTTGCCCAGTATTTTGGAGTAATACAGTATTTTAAATTTTCAGACAGCCATGCTGGAAACCACGCGAAGCTTGAATTGGAAAGAATTAGATAATAAGCATTTTTTATAAGTACATAATCTTTTGCAATATTAAAATGAAAAACATCATAATTAGGAAAAAACTTTTTTGCTTCATATATATCGTCAGTAATAACTACAAATTTTAAGTCTTTATTTATTTTTAGCATATTACTCACAGTATTCTCCCAATATTTCTTATTTAGATATAGATCTTTATGCCGTGCGTATTCTCCTCCTCTGAAGTTTATTATACAAATATTTTTATCAGCATAATCATTGCATTCATATTCCGTTTTCACTTTTAGCCATTCTTTTATCACAATTTTTCTATGTTCAAAGTATTTTTCATCTTGCATCATTCCGTCAATTTTTGTGTTGGGTAAAATATTTACAAGGTCTTTATCGTATAACCTTATGTCAGATCCGTTAAGAGGGTGAGTTATTTTTTTCTCACTGTAGTAATAATTTATGCTTTCTGGTAACTTTTTAGGTGGCCCTCCTTCCGGTCCTTTACCATCAGTAACTTTTTTACCCCAATCTAAATTTAAAAAATCAGCACCTTTAAATTTTTCCGGATTCATAATACTAAAGTCGTATCCTTTATCTAAAGCTATGACTCTTGTTGTTACATAACAAAAAAGTTGATTTCCTAGTCCTTGACCATTATACATTTCAGTGACTAATAGATTATCTTTTTCAAAATTAGGATAACAAGCATTTTCTCCTATTGTCTTATGGTATATGAAAGTTTTTAATCCTTTGTTTTCTGGTAATGGATTTTCTCTGCCGAAACGCACTGCTTCTTCAAAAGGGGCAAATTTGCATCCATTTTCTTCAAATATATGCCTCATATTTACACAAATATAACCATCTTCATTATAATAACCATGAAAAGGTTTCCACTCCATTTCTATCTTTTTCGGTAATTGTAAAAGTTTTTTTGATCTAAGTGACACACTGTTGCCAACTCTTTGAATTTTTCCATTGATATCTCGATATGAAAAATTATCTGTTGGCAGGGGGAAAGGGGATCCAATAAAGTCATAATTTAGCCATTCATTGCGCCACAGCTCGGGCTCTCCTATGCCTCCATCAGGATGTATTAGTAAAGCAAAATCTGTTTCTATATAATCACCTAAATCAAAAACAACGGCCCTGTTCCATTCATCAATACTATTAGTATTTACTATAATATTTTTTACTGCGCCAAATTCTATATTTTTTGCGCTATAATCAAGAGCTTTTTGTTGTTGGTTTCTGTATTTTTCCGACCCAAATGCGCAAAGAGTAACATTTGGCAATTTTATTTTATTCATAATCTGTTGCAATAAAAAGCCCAGTTTCTTTCATGTAATCTTTTACACTATTTGGCTTTACATCTGGGCGGGTTCTTTTTGCAAGCTCATACAATGTTTTTCTCCCAGTTCCTAGGTGTTCAAACCCGTTTGTTTTTCTATTCCATTTTTTGATTCTTTTAGCTAGAAGTTTTGCTATTACATCCACATAGTCTCCTTGAGTATACTGGTCTATATATGCCTTCGGAAAAGGGAACGGGTTCGGCTTGAAAAGTGTTCTAAGTATTAGGTGCCGTGGGTGTGTTTTGACAATTTCTTCGCCGAGTTTTTTACTTAAAGCATAGACACCAAAAGGGTTTTGGGCAAACTCGGTAGAAATAAAAATAAAAGGTGTATTTTTATAGTATTGTGTAAGGTTAAATGTTCCATATACATTAGCCATAAAGCATTTTTTCTGGTCTTTAAATTCAGCCTTTTTTACATTTGTATAGGCCCCTATATGTACAATTAAGTTGTATTTTTGTTTTCGAGTAATTGGTTTCGTAAAATCAAAATCTTTACTTCCTACGTAATCACCCGAAAGATGTTTCTTCAACTCGGCGGCAAGTCTTCCTGTACCGCCAGTAATTAAAATTTTATCTTTCATAAAATTCTTTTACCTTCTTTATAATAAACTTAACCTCTTTATCTGTTAATGCATTGTGTACTGGAAGGGAAAGAAGTTTTACCCAGACTTTATCTGTAATTGGAATCGGTCTTTTTATTGCTTTTTTCCAATAAGTCATTTCTGATAGTGGTTTAAAGTGCACTGAAGTAGCTATACCATTTTCTGCTAGGAATTCACTGAGTTCATTTCTGTTTTTGCACTTCATCGTATAGTACTGAACAGTATGTGAATGTTCAGGTACTTTTATTTCTGGGATATTTTTAAAGGCTTTATTGTACATTGCCTGAATATCACGTCTTCTTTTGTTGGTTTTTTCAAGTCTGCGAAGTTGGCCTAGTCCCACGACTGCTTGCATATCTGTCATATAAGCTTTAATACCCTGGCTTTGGGTTATATCATAATCCCACGTGTATTTTTTCCCTACAGCCCTATCATATGTTGATTTTTCTACACCGAGCCAAGTTAAAGTCCTTAACTTTTTATATATAGCTTCATCATTTGTAGTTATAGCACCACCATCCCACATGGGCATAGATTTTACAGCTTGAAAGCTCCAAATAGTGATATCTGCATCTTTGCCTGCTCCCGGGGTATACATAGCATGAGCTGCGTCTTCAATGATTAAGCCTTTGAATCTTTTCCGTATTCCTTTTACATCGGCTAGTCTCCCATGTGAATCAATGGTAATGATTGCTTTTGTTTTAGGCGTAACCACGAGTGTTTTTGGGTCAAGGCACAGAGTATCAGGGTCTATGTCCGCAAAAGTCACATCCATTCCATTCCATTCGCCTACAATTGCATCAGAGACGAAAGTCATTGCGCTTGTAATAAGTTCACCACCTTTTATGTTATATACTTTCAAACATAAGTCCAAAGCTGAAGTTCCAGAGTTTGTTGCAACACAATATTTTGCGCCTACATATTCGGCAAATTTTTTTTCAAATTC
>MFTY01000012.1:0-6738 GCA_001785515.1 Candidatus Nomurabacteria bacterium RIFCSPHIGHO2_02_FULL_35_13
TTTTCCGTTATTATCTTTAAGAATTCTCGCATTTTTGTTTTCAACAATACCGTCTTGCCAATCCTTAGTAAACAAATAATTAGTATTGGAATTAATATTTATTCCAAAAAATTCACTCAAATCATACAGCATTTTATTCTCCCAGCCAAGCATCACGGGAAATATATCGGAAAAAGAACGCACTTTAAGAAGCATAAAAAAATCTCCTTTTGCTGGACGAGCGGTTCCGGCTGTTGTTGAAGTAGGTTTTAATCCTCTGTTTAAAGCGCCAAGTAAAAAATTATCACTGATAATGTTCTGTTCCAAAATGAGATTGTTTTTTATAAGCGTAATAAATCTTTTAAACCCTATAACTTTTTTATTTTCTGTTAAATAAATCCCTTCTACCCCTCCTGCTTTTATTTTAGTATTATTAATTTGATTTAAAATGGTTTCTACTATTTGGTCTTTACTGAATCCATCAATTGCCTTAAAATCAGTCTGGTCAGTGAAAATAATTGAAGTAGCTTGTGGCGTAATCGGAACAACATTAACACTCTCGTTAAAAAATGCCAAAAAAACCAAAACAGTCAGAGCTAAAAATACAAGCACAATGCTTATAAACATGAATAATCTGTTTTTTCTTGATTTAGGAGACAAATTTATTTTTTCAGCTTCGTGTTTTTCTTCTTCGTGAATTATTTTTTTTATTAGCCCTCCCTTATCGCTTTCAATCGCCTTTACCATATCTCTGGCGTAAGTTTCCACATTTTTATTTTTTAGCTTATTTTCTTTTTCCATTCGAAATTTTTTAAAGCTTCTTGAAAAAATCTTTGTCTGCTTCTTTGATTGATAAACTAATTTTTCCTCTTTCTTCGTCAATTTTTATAACTTTCACCGGTACTATCGTTCCTTCTTTTATTATATCGCTAATTCGTTCTACGCGAAATGGGGCCATTTCGGAGATATGCACCATTCCGTCAGTAAAAGGATTAAGTCTCACAAAAACCCCAAAATCTGCAATTTTAACCACTTCACCTTTGAGTATTTCTCCGATTTTAAATTCATGCGTCATTTCTTGTATTATATTTTTAGCCATTTCAGCCATATTGTCCTTGCCGGTTAAATACACAGTTCCATCATCTTCAATAGTTATTTCTGCCCCAGTTTTTTCCTTTATTTCCTTAATAGTTTTTCCTCCGCCACCTATTACCATCCCAATTTGGTCTGGTTTAATTTTTATAATCAAAATTTTTGGCGCATTAGGAGAAATTTGAACTCTTGGTTTAGGAATTTCTTTTTCAATTTTATCTATAATGCTAATACGAGCTTTTTTAGATTGTTCCATCGCTTCGCATAATATTTTTATCGGCACTCCTTCAACCTTCACATCAAGTTGAATAGCGGTGATACCATCTCTCGTACCTGCAACTTTAAAATCCATATCCCCGTGATGGTCTTCTGGTCCTTGTATATCGGTTAAAATTTTATACTTATTATCATTTTCGTACATCAACCCCATGGCAATACCAGCGACTGGCGCTTTAATCGGAACTCCTCCATCCATAAGCGCAAGGGTGGAAGCGCATATTGAAGCTTGAGAAGTGGAACCGTTTGACGCCATTGATTCAGAAACTAAACGCATCGTATAAGGAAATTCTTCCACCTTCGGCAACACCATTGCAAGCGCTTTTTCAGCAAGAGCGCCGTGCCCGATTTCCCTGCGATTAGTGGTGCCAATACGGCCAACTTCACCGCTTGAATAAGGCGGGAAATTATAATGGTGCATGAATCTTTTTTCTTCTTTTGATTCCATGTCATCAACCAACAGTTTTTCTTCGGGACCGGCAAGTGTAAGAACAGAAAGCATGTGTGTGCCTCCGCGATAAAAAATTCCGGAGCCGTGTAAAATTGAAGAAATTCCTCCGGCCTGAACATAAAGGTCGCGAAGTTCATCCATCGCTCTGCCGTCAGCGCGCTTATTATCGTTTATCGCTTTTTTGTGCAACATATCATTTTCTGTATCGTCAAAGAGATTATCTTCCACGGCAAAATCGTCTCTATTAACAAATTTTTCTTTTACCATCTTGTTCCAAGTGCTGTGCAATTCGTCTATCTTCTTTTTCCCGGCGCCGGCAAAAATAGCATCTTCCATTTGTGGTAAAATATTTTCATTGAACAGTTTGACTGATTCTTCCGATATTTTTTCTTTTTCTATAACTTTTTTGGGAACACCTATTTCAGCGACTATTTTTTTCTGAAAATTCTCTAATTTGGTTATTTCTTCACTTGCTTTTTTGAATGCTTCTTCCAACTCTCCTTCTTTTGTTTGGTGAGCTGATGCTTCAATCATATTTATATTTCCATCTTTCCCGCAAATAGTCAGGTCAAATTTATATTTTTCGTCGTCTTGTCGCAACTCTTGCGCAGGATTTACTTTTAAAATATCATCGTCATATTTACCAATTCGAACCGCACCAATTGGCCCCGCCCAAGGTATATTAGATACAGCAAGCGCAAGTGAGGCGGCATTAACAGCCAGTATTGTAGGGTCTTCTTTGTCTAAAGATATAACTGTCGTGATTACTTGCACTGCATGACGAATTGACTGGTCAAAAAGCGGACGAAGGGTCCTGTCAATGACTCGACAAGCAAGTATTGCATTTTCTGATGGCTTTCCTTCTCTGTGCATAAATCGAGACCCTAAAATTTTTCCACTGGCATAAAATTTTTCCAGATAGTCTACTGTTAAATTAAAAAATCCCAAACCTTCTTGTTTATCCTTGGACATGCAAGCTGTTGCAAGCACAATTGTTTCTCCATATTTCAAAATTACCGAACCATGCGCTTGTTCTGTTAAATCTGAAAAAATAGCGGTTAACGTTTTGCCGCCAATTTCAACACTATATTCTTTCTTTTTCATATTATATTTTATATATTTATAAAATATAACTTTCTGAAGGGGTTTCGAGGCTGACGAGCCGAGAATTTCAGGATTTTTTAAGCTTCAAAAAATCCGTACCGAAAGAAAGTTTATATTTTGTAAATTTACATTTTCGTGTTCAGACTACAGTATTGTTCCTTAATTACAGAGAACACTACTTTTTGTCCGAACGCGAACTGGTTAACTAATAAACTTACTTCATTCCTATCAAATATTTCTTCGGATTCAAAGAAAGGTCAATAAAATCATCAACGGCGTCGCGAAGTTTGCCAGATGTTGATTTTCCGAAAGAAATAGCTTCTACTTGCGTGCCTATATTTTGGATATATTCAACCATAGGCACATAATCGCCATCGCCGGCAACAAGCACTACCGCATCCAGCTTAGACGCAAATTTAATGGCATCAACGGCAAGACCGACGTCCCAATCGCCTTTCTTGAAACCGCCATAAACCTGCAAATCTTTTGTTTTTGTTTCAATACCCAACTTCTCAAGCGCTTCAAAAAAATTTTTCTCATCGCCACTTTCAGACGTGATAACATACGCTACCGCGCGAACAAGTCTTCTTCCCGCTACTGCTTCTTTTAAAACAGCGCCAAAATTCACTCGCGCTTTGTATAGATTGCGAGCAGAGTGATATAAATTTTGCGTATCAATAAAAACTCCAACTCTTTGTTCTTTATTTTTTATAACTGTCATATTTTAAGTATAGCAAAAAACTAAACGAGATTCATCTTTCTCATAAGCGCGTTGTAACGAGGCTTGCTCTTGCGTTCTAAGTATCTTAAATGATTGCGTCTGTCAGCAACCATTTTAATGAGACCTCGACGAGAATTATTGTCTTTTTTATGTTTCTTTAAATGTTTTGCCAATTCCTCTATTTGAGTAGATAAAACAGCCACTTGTACTTCAGAAGAGCCTGTGTCTTTCTCGTGAACCTGATTTTTCTTGATAACTGTCTGCTTTTTCTTCGTAGTTAACATGGTTTTATCTTAGCATAAAGCTGACAAAATTGCAAGATTTTCTTATATATTTTTTAATTTTAAACGTGTTTCCATGACTGGGTAGACCCATATAAGAAGCTATGGTTTCAGGTTTTGAGTTTTTATTTATTCGTTTCAACATTCTCCTTTTTGTCGTTGTTCGTAATACTCTGTGGTTTGGAAAATGTACCCAGCCTAAAAAATCAATACCTGCAGTGATTGTTTTGATAAAAACTTTGTTAGGATGTAAATCAAGTTTTAAGTTATTTTTTAAAAACTTTTTTATTTCTTCTAAAATATTTTGCAAATACTCCTTATTTTCTGAAAGAATTACAAAATCATCAGCATAACGAATGTAATGCTTTACCAGGAGTTTTTGTTTTACAAACATATCAAACTCATGCATATATACATTTACCAGAAGCTGTGATGTAAGGTTTCCAAGAGGAAGACCTACACCTATGTCCGTCGTGTGAAAACTTGATACTATTTGCCTAATTAACCATTGTATTTCTTCATCTTCTATGTGTCGTTTAAGAATTGTATACAAAATATTATGATTAATATTTGCAAAAAACTTTTTAATATCACATTTTAAAATGTAACAAGTTCTTGTGTTATTCTTCGACACTTTACCTGCAAAATATTTAAATCTATTAAGGGCTCGGCGTGTTCCTTTATTCTCCCTGCAAGAATACGAATCAAAAATAAATCGTTTATCAAAATAAGGATATAATTCTTTATAAATCAAGTGGTGCAAAAGCCTATCCCTAACTATCGCTTTATGAATATTTCTTGGCTTGGGATCTGAAATGTTAAACGCCGAATACTCGCTATGCGAATATGTTTTTGTTTGAAGTAAATAATATAATTCTGTTATATTATCGGACAGTTTAGATTGGAATATTATTACATCTTTTTTATTGCGTTTTCCGCGTATAAAATGCTCCCATGCTGAAAGTATGTTCTCTAGAGATGTGATATTGTTATATTTATGAATAAACATAGTAAAATTGTAAATTACCCCCCCCCTCGCACAAGCTCCGCTTGTGCTTGTAAGAATAAAAGAAGCTTATAGAGCATGGCATATTTATTTATTAAACATCAAACGGCTTGACCGTTACACTATCGGTGCAAAAATTGATAATGAATTTCTCACAATTCTTGAAATCATCTTCAGAGCTACTTTTGCGTATAATAAACTTGAAAAACTTTCACTTGTAACTCAAGCAATTGGCAAAAACGATCTCTTAAAATTTTTTCTTCAATTAGGGTGGGAACAAAAAACTTTTGATCACACTATGTATGGACAGCTAATTCTCCTTTTAGATGAAGTTGGGCGTATGCTTGGAGGTTGGAAGAAAAGTCTTCAAGAAAAAACTCCCACTTACAAGTAGTGGGAGAAAAAAATGAGTAGCAGAAGCACAACAGGCAGTTGTCGTTGTTCCAGTCATTCTCGAAGTAACCGAGGTTGAACTTCCAGTCACCGTCCGAGTTGCGGTTCACGTTCGGCACCCTGTGGTTGCCGTCAGCGTACGCACAAGCAATGTACGAGACATCATCCATTCCACCACGCTCAGCACCGGCCAAGCGTTGCATTTCATTCGGAGTTTTATAACTCTCCAATATCTCGCACCGACTTATTTTTGTTTTTTCATAAAAGGAGGCCCTCGTCTGGAAGCCGTAGCCGCCGGACCACTCACCAATCCCTAATACGAGATTTCGACTTCGTGAAGCCTTGGCCGCACGAATATCTAATTTCTGGATATCAGTATATCCGATATTTTAAATAAAAAAAGGGCCCTTGCTTTCGCAAAGACCCCAAGGGTCAAAGACCCAATGATGTTACCAAGGTACCAAGTGTCCGAGGGCTACTTGTCGCAGAAGCACAACAGGCAGAAGGCGCGGCGCCAGTCAGACTCGAAGTAACCGAGGCTGAACTCCCAGCCACCGTCCGAGGAGCGGTACACGACCGGCACCCTGTGGTCGCCGTCAGCGTCTTCCCAGAGGACGTTCTTCTCGTCGAAGGAAACGGTCCACTTGGAAACGGGGAACTCATTCGGCTTGTTGACTTGCAAGAGCGTGATGCCCTGCCCGCCGACCAGAATGGCGCCCTGCTTCTTGAGGAAGGTCATGCAGTCGTCGCTCGTGACCGTCTGGAGGATCGGGAACACCCGAACTCGGTAGGTCTTGCCCGGCTCCAGCTTGTTCGTCGCTTTCGCGAAGTTCGCACTGGTCAGGGCATCGTTGAAGTAGTAGGTGGTCTTCAGCTTCTTGGTCTTCTTGGCGAAGGTGTCGAGCTGGGTGTCATACACGTAGTCGGCAGACACCGTGAACTCGAAGTCCTTCACCGCAGGACCGAAGCGTTGGTCCACCATGGCGAGTTTCTGCAGGATGGGCTTCACTTGCTCTTGCAACGTGCCGCCCGCCTTGATGATTTCCTGAGCCTCATCTTTCGAGAAGCTCAACGCACGAACCGCGTCTCTTACGAGATCGGCGATGCGATTTTCTTGGTTTGACGTGATCTTTTCAGTCATCGTCATTCTCCTTTTGTAAAGAACTTAGTTTCGGTTTGTCCTGCCGAAACAGTTGCTAGAAGACCTAGCTTTATGAGTATATCATATTTAAAGGAAAAGTCAACCCCAGCATGTCGCACAATATTTGGTATAATAAAAACGCAGTATGGCAAATGAAATAGAAAAATTAAAAAGAGAGTTTTTGGAATATTTGGAAATTGAAAAAGGTTCCAGCTTAAAAACCGTCGAAAATTATGACAGATATTTGAACCGTTTTTTTAAGTTCAGTAAAATAGAAAAACCAAAAGATATTAA
>MFTY01000012.1:6879-7019 GCA_001785515.1 Candidatus Nomurabacteria bacterium RIFCSPHIGHO2_02_FULL_35_13
CCTGAAAAATCTGCGAGATAAAGCTATTCTTGAATTATTTTTTTCTACCGGACTTCGTGTATCAGAACTTGCATCGCTTAATAGAGACTTAGACTTGTCAAAAGGCGAATTTTCCATCAGAGGTAAAGGAGAAAAAGTCC
>MFTY01000013.1 GCA_001785515.1 Candidatus Nomurabacteria bacterium RIFCSPHIGHO2_02_FULL_35_13
TTTTTTCATTTAAATTTAAAATAAAATCATTGGAAAATTTTCGCCAAGAAATTTTTGGATAAGCCGAATATAAAGCATTATCGCCTCCGGTAGCGCCGTTTAATTTTACTTTCAACTTAAACTCATTAAGTTGTTTAATGCCATAACGCAGTCTTTCCGCAAAAACATTCATTTCCCAGCCGAAAGTCGTTGGACTAGCTGGCTGGCCGTGGGTAAGGGCAAGCATGGGAGTTTTACGATTAGCTTTTGCTAAAATTGCTATTGCTTTTTCAACTTCTTTATATTTTGCGCCGATTATTTTTATTCCGTGTCGAAGCATTAGGGCATAAGATAAATTATTTATGTCTTCCGAAGTTCTTCCTAAATGCGTATATTCCAAACAATCAGAAAGACTAGTATCTTTCATTTTTTCTTTAAGAAAATACTCAACAGCTTTTACATCATGATTGGTTGTTTTTTCAGTTTCTTTTATGCGAGAAAAATCTTCCGCAGAAAATTTATTAATTAAAGAATTCAAATATGAAATTTCTTTTTTGGTAATTTTTCGGGACATCACACCGGCTTTGGAAAGCGCAAGAAAAAATTTAATTTCTATGATAAGACGATGCTTCATCAGCCCATATTCGCTGAAAATAAGACCGAGGTCTTCTACCTTTTCTTGATACCTTCCGTCTATGGGTGAAATAGAAAACATTTTATCGTCTTTCTTCATATAATATATTCTAATGCCAAGCGAAACCTCTGGCAACCTTATCCGGAAACATTACTAATGTGGCTCCTTCTCTTTTGCAAGATTCTATTACATCTTTATCGTTTATTGACCCTGAAGTGGTAAAAATAGTTTTAATACCTCGGTCTGTCAACGTTTTCGGACCGTCAGGAAATGGGAAAAAGCTGTCGCTGTATGCAACGGTATCTGACAAATCCGCTTTGGTATTTTTTTCATCCAAGGCATTAGCCGCGTCATCCGCTCTTTGTATCGCAAGTTTTGCAGCGCCAACCCTATCTTGTTGCCCCACTCCGTTGCCGAGCAACTTTCCGTCTTTCACTATCGTTATCGTATTGCTGTTGCTCGTAGAACCGATAGCCCAAGCCAAAATTAAATCCGCGACTGTTTGTTTCTGTTTTATTTTTTCTAAATCGCCTTCTACGGTTGCATCTTTTATGTTTGGAACAAAAGTATAATTCGGTTGAGTTAAAAATCCATCTCGGATATATCTTATGCGTTCTTTTTTATCAATGGAATCGGCAGAAATATGGGCTAAGTTTGGATTTATAACAATTCTGCATTTTCCTTTTTTACGAGCCAAAATTTCTATTGCCTGCGGAGAGAATTCCGAAGCTGTAACAGTATCCAATAATCTGCGATTTTCACTTTTCATTTTATAATGAATCAACGCTTCTGCTATTTCTTCATCAATTTTAAAATTTGTAAAAATAGACCCTCCATGAATTGCTTTAACATCTCCTTCAATCATTTTCATGATGGCGTCAATGGGTTTTTCGCCAAGCCCAACACCACAAGCATTTCCATGTTTGACGGCAATAGCAACATAGAAAGATTCCCAGCCAGAGGCTGGTCCGCCTTGGGCGGAAAAACCGGCAAAAATATGTGTGATTGTTTGCAAAACTTTATCTCTATCGCAAAAATTATTATAAGAAAGTGGAGTTTCGGTAAGCAATTTAAATTTATCAGGACCAAAAGGACTTTCACCGCTTTTATAAAAAAAAGAGGGAGCTTGGTAAGCATTTTCGCCATAACAACACTCACCTGCCCGTTCTCCCAAAATACTTTTATAAATGTTGTTGCTTAAATACTCTGCTGAAGCCATACAATATTTTCCGACTACATATTCGGCTTTTGCGGCAAGCGCTTTTTTAAATTTTTTTCCGTCGGGCTCTTCATTTTTTAACCAATTTAAAACTTTTTCTCTATCATACGCATCGCAAACAACAATTCGTCCACCTTTTGCTGCCGCGCGCAACATTGTTGGTCCGCCAATATCTGTTTTTTCTATCACTGATTCAAGTGTTGAATCTTTTTTTGCAATTTCTTCAGCAAGCGGATACATGTCGCAACAAACAAGCGAAATGTAAGGCAATTTTAATTTTTTAAGTTCATTCATGTCTTCGTCGTTGTCTAAACGAGATAAAAGCATGGCATAAAATTCTCTGGATAAAGAAACTACTCTGTGCCCCAAAATCGGTTCACCTACAAAACTTGCAAGGTCTGTGCATGGTATTCCATTTTCCTTTAAAAATTTTGCGGTGCCCGAAGAAGACATTATTTCCCAGCCTAAATCAACCAAACCTTTAGCAAATTTATCAATGCCTTGCTTGTTGAAAACGGAGATAAAGGCGACTTTTTTCATAGCATTACTATATCATTTTTTTAGAAAATCAGAAAACAATGTTTTTAAGGGGTTTGGCGAGTGTCGACGAGCCAATTTCAGGAATTTTTAAGCTTCAAAAATTCCGTACCGGCAAAAATATTGTTTTTGATTTTCTAAAATAAAAAAACACAGGGTTCCCTTGTGTTTTTTTATTATTTCGCTAAATATTATTTGAGCTCAATCTTGCCCCCTGCTGCTTCAATTTTTTTCTTAAGTTCATCAGCTTCAGCTTTCTTCATTCCTTCTTTCAATGTGGAAGGAGCGGCATCAACTAAATCTTTTGCTTCCTTAAGACCGAGACTCAAAACTTCTTTTATAACTTTCATCACAGCTATTTTCTGCTCACCAGATGAGGCAAGAACAACAGTGAATGAACTTTTCTCTTCAACTTCTACGGCACCTGCGGCAGGCCCGGCAGCAGCGACAGCGGTTGCGGAAACTCCAAATTTTTCTTCTATTGCCTTTACAAGTTCATTCAGTTCTAAAACTGATGCGCCTTCGAGGTCTTTCATAAATGAATCAAATTTTGACATAATTTTTTTATCGAGATTTTTGATGAAAAATTTTAAGAGTCGTGGGTCCCCTGTCCTTATGACTCCGAGGGCGAAGGCTCAGAAATTTTTTATCAAAAATCTTTAACTAATAATTATTTTTTCTTTACGACTTCGTTAACTGCAAGAGCTAAGCGTTGCATGGGAGATTTAAGCAAAAATGCAATTTTGGAAAGCAACACTTCTCTGGAAGGAATAGTGGCTATTTCCATCATTTTTTCCTTGCCTACGAACTTCCCTTCAAAAATTCCCCCCAAAATATCCAAGATACCTTTGTGAGTTTTTTGGAAATTATAAATTTCACGAGAAGAAGCTGTTTCATCCTTGGAACATGCAATGGCGACTTCGCCGGAAAGCGTAGGTATTTCTCCTTCTGCTTTCTTGAGTAAAGCGCGTTTAAGCAAAGTTTTTCTGGATACCTTGTAATCTACTCCTTGATTTCTTAATTCTCTGCGAAGAATTGTTTCATCGCTGACTTTCATACCATGAAAGTTTACAAAAACAACAGATTCAGATTCCTTGATTGTTTTCTCAAGGTCTTTTATCATTTCTTCTTTTCTTGATTTTTGTAACATAATTTATTTCTAATTAAGAAATTTGTTGAAGGCATATGTTTTTTAGGGGGTTTCGAGGCTGACGAGCCGAGAACTTCAGGATTTTTTAAGCTTAAAAAAATCCGTACCCTAAAAATATATGCCGAGAAAGAATTTCTTAATAACACTAAAAACAAAAAAAACGGCTTTCGCCGCAAGTTATACTTCTCCACATGTCCAACATGTGGAAGAATATCGACCCACTAAATAGGACTTACTACGCCCTTCTGAAGCTTTATGCGGAGGAGGGGTGTTTGCCTACTTTCTTTGCGGTATATATAGCATAGCACAATTACTTTATTTTGCAATCTGTGTCTTATTATCTATTGATTCTCCATTTTTATCAAAGTAATTCACTAAAAAGACTCCTAAAAGCCCAAAACCTATCATTACCAGAAAAATAACCAGTGTCTTAAAAAAATGTTTCGCCATTGTTTAATAATAACATAAAGTTAAGCATTTTACGAAAATCACTTCCCCGAGATAGGGCCCGAAGCCCTATCTAGGGAAGATTATTAATTAATATCACTGCTGTTGGATTTATAGCTTGGTTGCCGGCAAGATCTTTAAAATTAGTACTCGTAAATGTAACATTTGGAGTTTCCCCTGTTCCTATGGCTGTTGAGAGAGTTAGCGTTATGATTCCATCTACTAATTCTTCAGCGCTAGATACTGTATGTCCTGAAACAGTAAATTCATTACCAGTTGTATTAACTGTATTTCCATCAATGTCTTCACTAAATACAACATCTATGGTGGTAACAGTCGTAACTTCTGCAGAAACCAGGGTTGGTTCATTTGCGTCAATTTTTAGATTATTTGGTATTACTGTGGTATAAGCTACATTAAAATTTCCAGATGCATCGGACAAAATAACACTAGCCGGAATAGTACCAGAAGTTATATCACTATCCCCCGAAGAAACAATATAGTTAGCTGTGTATGTTCCATTTCCATTATCAATAAAATCTGTCGTTGCAACATTGTTAACATTGACAGTTTGTGCTGTATACCCTGTCGAATCAGCAGTGATAGAAAGAGTAATAGTGTCACCAATTTTTGCGTATCCAAATATTGGCGAAGGAGAAATAGAGAGAGCAGAAATAACAGGCGGGGTGGTATCTAAGTCAGGAGTAGGTGGTAAATTCGGATCAGGAGAAACTGTAACTGTCACAATATAATCTTGCGTAGAGCTATTTTCGGCTGTGACTGTATAAGTAACTGGATTAGTAAAATCTTGAACTACATCAGCACTTGGATTAATCGATGCGCCTAAAGAAATTAAAATATTTGGTACAAGAGTTGTAACATCAGTACCAAAAGGAACAGTTAGGACAATAGTATGATTTACTTCATCGACAACACCAACAACTTCTGGTATTAAACTTCCAAAATTAAATGTTGTGATTGTTTTTAAAGAACTAAAGGAAGCATTAATCATTTTTACTGTGCCATCCTCGGAACAAACAGCACCATTTCCATAATTACCACATCTGCCGAGAGCTTCTTTTATGCCAGAAAATGAGAAAGTTTTATAATGAATAGCCAATCGACCGCCACCACCAGGACCATAAAAAACAGCACCAACATACATACCACCTCCATTTGTACTAAAATTTCCACTCCCAGATATATCATTGGCAGTAATATAAATACTTCCACCACTTGAAACTAAATCACCATTTGCCGATATTGTGCCATTATTTACAAGAGTACCAGTTGATATCAATCTTATAGCACCACCGCCACGAAAATTACCAACTCTCCCACCACTGCCAAAATCTATAGGTTCTGTATCATCACCATATGTTGATGTCAAAATATTATTAAAACCGACTCCTCCATAGGAAGCCCCAGCAAGAGAATTTTCTAGAGGAGCGCCTGGCCCTTCTATATATCCTTTTTTATTAGCAGAAATTGATGAACCAAGGTCAATATTAATATTTGGAATTGTTAAAGAAAGTATTTGTTCCGGAAGAATGGTAAGTATTGAATTTCCTTTTAGATTAAAAGTGTCAGTTGTAATTGTTTCACTTCCAGAGAAAGTTAAAGTTGAATTTTCATCAATCGTAATTGTTGGAATATTTAATATTTGATTATTTCCCAAAGTAAAAGAGGAGTTTTTGTCCATTAAAATATCGTTGGCGGTTATATTTACATCATCTTCTGATGTTACTTCGGCATCATCAGTAAAAGTAATATGATTAAAGTTAAACGGGCTATCATTTTTTTGAAATAACCACGAATTATTAATAGTGAGATTATTATTTAAAGTATCAAAAAATCCTACCGTGCCATTATTGGAGCAAATATAACCGTTTCCATAATTGCCACATCCTCCTTTGACTTCTGCTATTCCACCAAAGGAAGAGGTTTGATAATAAACAGCAATTCGTCCTCCGCCACCTGGACTTTTAAAATAACCAAATTGATAAAGTTGACCGCCATTGGCGCGAAATATTCCGCTTCCCACTAGATTGTTGGTTGTTACATAAATACTGCCACCGCTACTTGAATAACCTCCATCGGAAGAAACAATTCCGTTATTTGTGAAAGTGTCGGAAACGACAATACGTATGGCTCCGCCTCCATTATTTGAACTTGCTCCACCACTGCCTAAATCAATAGGCTCTATTGCAGACCCATATGTTGCGTCATTTGGATTGTTATAACTAAGTCCTCCGTAACTCGCGCCAGGGGATGAAGCAGATAATGCTTCCACAGCCCCAGGACCTTGACCCGAATCATATCCTTTTTGGTCAGCCGAAATAGATGCGCCTTCTGTAACAGTTAAGTTGACAGCATTAATCTTTACTCCTTTAAAAGAGTCTAGGGATAGGGGGTCTCCTTCTAAAGTCAAAATCGCATTATTAGTTATTATTAAATTATCATAATTATATTCACCGGAAGCTAATGTGGTGTTTTCATCAATAGTTGTAGTAATCAATGGCGCAGTTGTGTCTACAATGGGTGAAATTTCTTCATTTACTATTTCGCTATTGCCTCCTCCATTTCCACCGTGAGATACAACACCAGGAATAATCGGTTGTGGAATATTATTTGTTTCATTTTCTTTTTTATTTGATTCGGAAGCAGGTTCAACTGTAGCTGTTTTTTCGTCAGCCGTTACTGGTATTTTTTCTTGAGAAGAATTTTCTTTTTCTGGTTCTGATACATCAACAGGAATTGTGGTTATGCTGCTTGGGTCTGGTAAACTATCAATTGCATTAGCTAGTAATCCTGAAATTGTATTATTTACTACCAAACCAACATCATGTATAACACTTCCAATCGTTGCGCCGATATTATATGCACCATCTGCAATATAAACACCAGCTTTACTTGTATTATTTATAACAAAATCAGCAGATGTAAACGCAACGCTTTGAATTTTATGAAAGGTGGTAAGTTCTGGTGGGGAAATGCAAGGGTCTTGTGGTACTTGCTCGTCATTATTTTGAAGTTTATCTAGTGATGATTTAATATCAGAAATAATTTTATCACCTTGATATTTTAAATACACATCCGAAAAACTGTGACCATTCCCATCGCCATTTTGTAAAGGTATATGAATATTTGGTGATAAAATTTTGATAACTTTAGCTATTACAGAATTAATAACATTATCTGTATCAGAAGTTAGATATTTCCCTTCTCCAGCAACGCGATTTGCAGGAGTAGCTACACCATATACACCCATTGATTCCTTAGGAACTCCGCCCGATTGCGATGCGGTTTTATCATAAAAATTATTAGCATAAAAATTACCTTGTGAATGACCAACCAAGAGAAGTTTCTGGGTTGTAACTTTTTGACTCGCATCATTTAGCATTTCAACTAAATCATAATCAGATTCTTGATTAAAAAGTCCTTGTTCTACAGCATCAATTGCATCGCCAATACCTGCAAGATGGGTTGGGTTATAGAGATAATCAACAATAAGGGGTTCGTTATTGTAAGTTGTGGCAAATCTACTTTTTAATTTATCTTTATTTTTAATAGCATCAATTTCATCGTTCAATATTCCATTTACAGTAAATACACTATATCCGCTAGAAGAACATGTTTCATCAGCAAAAACCCTTAAATAAGAAAAGAAAAATAAAACTAAAATAAGAATGACAAATATTTTATTTTTCATAAAGAATTATAAATTTAATTCAATAATTTAAAAATATCTATATCACATTCTTCACTCTTTGTGGAATTAGCAAAATTTCCTAGATTTTTATAAAAATCTTTATGTGCTTTCTTTCGTGTATCAGTATTTAATTGTTTATTTTCAATAAAACTTATAAATACATCTATTTTTTCGATATCAGCATTACTTCTATCAGATTCTGGACTTTTCCTTGGCACAAGAGTATCAGCAACACAAAAAACTGCCCTACTCTCTTCTCCTATCACCTTATCTACTGTAGTTGTATTTATCATCGGTTGTATTACTTCCATTTGTAATGCCAATGCATACTGCAAAAGCACTGCGCGAGTTTTGGCAGAGTTTGGGTATTCTTTAAAAACAGCTAACTCCACATCATCTCGAATTCCATTTTGGTTAGCATCAATCCCCTGTACTGTTTTGTCGGCTTCAGCTCCGGGGTCAGGCGGAAGATTTTTACCCATCACATCATCTAAGGTAAGTTTGGTATTATGAATTTTTATAACCTGTTCGTTAGTTTTGGCTTGATTAAGACGATAAATCACACGACCGATGATTAAAATAATAAATAACACGGCTAAAACCAAAAAAGCCCATTTCAGTATCTTAAAAACTTTATGAGCAAACAACATTTTTATTTTTTCCATTTATAAATTATATTCTTTTAAAATTTAATCTAAAGAAGAAAGGTGGAAAACTTTTTCTTGACTTAGGTCTGTTCCAGATAGGGCCCGAAGCCCTATCTGGGGATAATTGGGAGAGAAATTTTTTCTAATAAGGAGCTTTACTAATCAGTGAAAATTAGGTATTATGTGGAATAAATGCTAAAGGAAATAATAAATAAATACAAAATACAGCTGGTATTGCTTGGGGATATTTTGAGTTTTTATCTTTCGCTTTTGCTGATGTTGGTTATAAGGTATGGGGGAGAAAACACGTCAGAAAAATTTCAAATACACCTGTTGCCTTTCACAATTCTATTGTTAATTTGGATAATAGTTTTCTATATTATTGATTTATATTCATATACAAATATAAATTCAACAATAGAAAACAAAAATAAACTTTTAACCGGCACTTTGATAAATTCCCTCCTATCTCTTGGAATTTTTTACATTTTCGGGTCTTTTTTTTCCGTAACCCCAAGGACAAATTTATTTATCTTCATAGTGGTATTTACAATCATTGATTATTTATGGAGGCATTTTTTCTCTTGGTTTTTAAAACAAAAATACAATAATCATAGGATACTTTTAATATCTTCTTCAATTTTAAACGATTCTATAATCGAGCACATTGAAAAACATCCTCAATTGGGTTATTCAATAAAAAAATGCAGTAAAGAAGAATTAATCGGAAACAATATTAATTACAATGAATACACCACGATAGTTGTTGATAATAAATCTTTTGCTGACCCGATAATTCTAAAAAATTCATATAATTTGGTGTCAAAAAACATTGAGATAATTTCACTGACAGACTTTTACGAAAAATTATTATTCAGAATACCATTGGATGAAATAAAGGAAGAGTGGTTCATAAATGAAATAAAGTCCAAAAATTATATCAACGATAATATAAAAAACATCATAGATAAATTATTGGCAATTATCAGCATCATTGTGTTTTCGCCGTTACTTTTAATAGTTGTATTTTTGGTAAAAATCAGTTCAAAGGGTCCGTCAATCTACAAACAAACGCGTATTGGCAAGAACAACAAAAAATTTATTTTATATAAGTTTAGAACAATGCACATAGACGCTGAAAAAGACGGCGCCCAATGGTCTGGTGGCAAGAATGATACTAGGACCACCGCAATCGGACAATTCTTGCGCAACACTCACATAGACGAGCTACCACAACTTTTTAACATAATAAAGAGCGATATTTCGTTCGTAGGACCGCGACCAGAAAGACCCGAGTTTGTTCAAATTCTGGAAAAAGAAATCCCCCACTACTTATTCAGACAAATGATAAGACCAGGGTTAACCGGCTGGGCGCAAATAAAATTCAGATATGCCAGAAGCGTGATGGATTCAAAAGAAAAATTTGAATACGATTTGTATTATATAAAAAATAGAAATATTTTTATTGACTTAGGTATTATAATAAGAACAATACAGATTGTTTTCACATATTAATAATATGAAAAGAAAAAAGAAAATTGGTTTTACTTGTGGTGCTATGGACCTCCTTCATGCAGGTCATATACTTATGCTAAAAGAATGCAAGGAGCAATGTGATTTTCTTATTGTCGGACTTGAAATTGACCCCTCTATTGATCGTCCAGAAAAGAAAAAGCCTATTGAAACATTAAAAGAAAGAAAGATACGCCTAGAGGGCTGTAAATATGTTGATAAGATAATTACATATACTGATGAGATTGACCTATTTAATCTTTTAAAAAAATTAAATCTAGACATACGTTTTATGGGGGCAGATTGGAAAAACAAACCCAATTATTCAAGAGATAGATTGCCAGAGATGAAAGTAATTTACAATAGCCGTAATCATAATTATTCATCAAGCAATCTTCGAAAAAGGATAATTGAAAATAAGTAAA
>MFTY01000014.1:0-24487 GCA_001785515.1 Candidatus Nomurabacteria bacterium RIFCSPHIGHO2_02_FULL_35_13
GGAATACGTTACACCAGGGTCAATGATAGCTAAAGCAGCGACAGACACGATTAGTTATCCAAATAATGCTTACCTGAATGTACAAGACTTAAATGATGCTGTCGCAGCTATTTTAGATGCTCTTTTGGGTCAGTTTTCTTCCAACCTTATGGAAAAAGGTTTTGCCAACTTGGGAGACCAAGGAGCTGACGGAACTTTGATTTATGATTCAAGTATGGGAGGCGAACCTTACAGTAGTCAAACAGAAAAAGATTTCATGCCAGCTCAATTAACAAGTTCTTGGCTCTCGGCAAATCCTGATTTTAATATCCGCACAGATTTGACTCAAGCTTTAATAGATGAACAGAGAACTTATTCCGATAAACTCCAACTACAAAACAAAGAACTTATGTCTACAACAGATGGCAAAAATTATGCACTCGGGACAGATGGAAAATCGAATGCCTATGGACTTATGCCGACTATTTATCAATTAGATTATTGTATTCCAGGACCGCATCCGGGATGGGAAGAAGATTCTAGGAGAGTGTTGTCAAATATAGAAAACTTGATTGTGGCAGAAACAGAAGCAAGTTTAGAAAATAGAGAGAACGCTGCTATTGTTGGCGCCGTATCAACTTTCAGCCCGTTGGCTGGTGCGATAGTTGGCGCACAAATTGGGTCAGCAGTTCCTGTTGTCGGCACAATAATCGGAGCGGCGGTTGGCGTAGCAGTGAGTTTTATTATAGCTTCAATTTTCGGTGATGATACTCCTGAGAAAGTTAGAATGTACTACTCTGCTCAAATTCAAGCTTTGACAGGTTATCTGCCCGATTATGGAAACGAAGATGATGCCAGAGCTGGCAATATATCAAGCAAACAAGGAGCTGTTCAGGTTATTGACACCGTGTTGTATAGATACATTGATATTATCAATAAAACATATTTTTCAAGCCCTGAAATTTTGCCCACAGTTTCCAAAGAAGCAGCCACAAGCTTTAATCAAATAGCGGGTTATGGTCAAATGAGGAAAAATAATGAAGATAAAATATCTTCATTAAAAACTGTTACAAATATATTGGGGGAAATAAAAAATAAAATAAATGCTTTAAATACAGAATATAAAAATCCAAATGGACAATTTAAGCCCAGCAAAACGGAAGAAAATTATGAGAAAGAACTAAAAGCTCAAATAAATGCATTTGGCAGATTGTCCGCAAGTATGGTTAATGGAAACGATATAGCTAGCGCTGATAATTTATTGAAACAAATTATTGATAAAAAAGAATATATATACAACAATTTATTAAAAGGAGCTTACGGTTGCGAAGCTGACCTTGCAAAACCGCAAAAACAATTTCCATCGGTGGTAGGCGCTGTGGACAGTAATTATGATTGGGGAACTTATAATGTTAATTCTGTCAAAAGAATGACATATCCATTTCCAATACTTTATGACTATGCCAGTACCTCTGGTTTTGGTCCGGGATTTCTTAGTTTTGTTGTCTTCTCAGCAGAAAATGGAGCAGGTGGAAATGGTACAAACAGAAGAGGTCCAGAAAGAATAAAAATAGATGATTTAGTTCCTCAAAGAGAAAATGAAAATATGAGAAATATCCCCGTCAACTTGCGATTTGAAAGTACAATAGGCATTTATTAAAAATGAAAAAATATATATTAAAAATCTTAATAATCATTCTACTCCTTACGCCATTTTCTGTGTCAGTATCAGTATTTGCCGACCAAATTCTTGACTGTGAACAAACAGGAACTGGAGAAGTGTGCACCACTCCAGACGGAGGTGGAGGTGGAAGTACTAGTGGCACGCCTTCTGTTCCTACTCCTTCAAAATTCAATCTTACTGTTAGTACAGATGATGTTCTTGGTGTTACTCAAACTACGGCAACCCTGCGAGGTCATGGAGGTATCGCTTATATACCAGGATGCACTTCATTTACAGGATATAGTGTAACAACCGGACAAGCATGCAACAGTGAGGGAACAGCAATGACTGCCTATTTCAGATATTCGAAGGCGACTATTTCACCAATTTTTTGCAACGACATTTATGGCACGAATATGATTTCAACAAAAGATATATTTTTGGGTACTGCAACTTCAACATTTTTTTCTCAACCTATAAGCAATTTAACTCCCAATACGACTTACTATTACTGCGCAATAATTTCCAATAAAGATAACATAGCTTATGGGGGAAGCAGTATCGTAAAAAGTTTTCATACTAGCCCCCTTGATACCACAATTACAACAAAAGATGCAACACAAATAACTTCCACATCGGCTGTTTTAAACGGCTCTTATAGCGCAATTAAAAATGTTAAAACTTATTTTCAGTATAAAGAAAGGGCGGCTATTTATAACTCATCTACTGATACAACAACGCCACCATCCTTCGTAGAAGTCAGTGAACAAAATCATACTATTGGTAATCACAGTAGTCTTTATGGAAAGATAAGTTATTCTTTAACCGGATTAAAACCATCTACAACATATTTATTTAAAGCAATAGCAGATGATTCTGAAGTATTCTCTGGTAATGTTCTAAGTTTCACAACTGGCTCTAGCGCTGAAAATAGTACAGGAGGGAGTTGCCCAAGTGGTTCGAGCGGAACATGGCCCAATTGTACTGTCATTACAACAGGAGGAACGGGAGGCACTGGAGGAAGTAGCACAGGGGGGGTAAGTGAAACTTGTCCGGCTGGCTGGACGGGAACATGGCCTGTATGCAATGCCGTATTAAGTTGTCCAACAGGGTGGACAGGAACATATCCTAACTGCAACGGACCAACAGGGGGGACGGAAGGGACGGGATTAAGAAATTGTCCGGTTGGTTGGAGTGGAACTTATCCTAGCTGCACTGCTCCTGCGATAGGAGCAAATTGCCCAACGGGATGGACCGGAACGTATCCTGCATGTACTGCGCAAGTTGTTTTAGGACAAACAGCTACTCCACCGAGTGACACAATCGTTCGATATCAAGAAGGTATTGAAACAGTTTTCACAAGACAAATAATCGCAAATCAAATATTTACAAAAACATACGGTTATCAAGAAGGAACTGATTTGTTGAATTTTGCCTGGTATTTGGCAGACCAATTTGCAAGAGCCTTTGGTTATGTCAGTGAAAGTGGCAAAGAAATACGTGTTAGTTTCCCTGATATAGCAGCATACCAACTTCAACTTATTGGAAATAAATTAACTGTCTATGAATATTACAATAACAAAATAGTGGATATTAGAAACATAACGACTGTGTTCAAAAATGCTTCTGGTTATGAATATTATTTTCAAAAATAAATGAAAAAACTTTTATCAAAAATTTTAATATCAGTGATTATGGTAGCTATTTTTTTGGCGCCTATTTCGGCTGATATAAAAATAAGTGATAAAAATCTCGTAGTAGGATTGGAAACAAGAGAAGCTTTGGCAGCGGGAACAGCTGAGCTTGAATTAGGCTGTACAAGTCTTACTTCTATTAGTCTTACAGCTTGCGTATCACAAGTGTTTTATATAATTTGGGCAACATCAGCAATTATTGCCCGATTTGCTGGACATTTTCTTGATTTTTTTGTCTACTATGCCACCAATAGTTCTTCTTATGATAATACTTTTGTGAAACAAGCTTGGGGAGCTGTGCGAGATGTTGCAAATATATTTTTCATTGTTGCTTTGCTATATGTAGCAATAAAAACAATACTCGGTTTGAATGTTACGGATAATAAAAAATTAATTGGCGCGGTTATTGTGGTTGCTTTGATTATAAACTTCAGTTTATTTACCACAAAAGTAGTTATTGATGGTTCAAATATGCTGGCAAAGGTATTTTACAATAATATAACTTCAGTAGATGCAAGCGATAGGGTTTCTTCGGCCGGCGCTGAGGGACAAAAATCTATTTCAATAGGAATAATCGATAAGTTTGACCCTCAAGAACTTGTGACACAGCCAAGCTATGATGCCAACCCATATACTTTCATATTTATGGTTCTTCTGCTCATAGTCGTCACTCTTTATACTTCTTATATATTCTTTTCAGTGGCTCTTCTTTTTGTCGCCAGGGTTATCTCGCTTTGGCTCTCTATGATTTTCTCACCTTTATCTTTTGCATCTTATACCGTGCCTTTTGATGTACCGGGGTTTGGTCATAAAGAATGGTGGAATGATTTATTAAAAAATGCTTTTCTCGCTCCTTTGTTTATATTTTTCCTTTACATAATAATATTATTTACTGGGTTTCTTAAAGATATTATTAGTTATACCGACAATACAAATTTGACCACTATGGAAAATCTGATGCAACACTTAATGAGTGTGGTTATTCCTTTTGTAATTATTGTTATGCTCCTTAGTAAAGCCAAAGCCCTGGCGGTAAAATATTCTGGAGAAATGGGCGCAGCAATAAATAAGTTTGGCGCAATGGCGGGTGGATTGGCCCTAGGCGCAGCAACAGGAGGAGCTGCATTTGCTGGAAAAGTAGCCTTGGGTGGAGGTGGTGGATATCTTGCTGGTCAAATGGCAAAAGGGGCAGAAACATTAGGATTAAAGCGTACTGCTACTAAGTTAAGAGATGTTGGTGATTTTGCCCGAAAAAGTAGTTTTGATCTACGTGGAGTAAAGTTTGCTGGTCAAAGTTTAGGATCAATAACCGGAATGAAGGTGGGTGAAGCACAAAAAGGAGGATGGGCAGAGATGAAAAAACAGCAAGTAGAAAAAAGACAAAAAAGAGCAGATGAGTTAGAAAAAAGAGGAACTGGAACGGAAAAGACTGCTGTTGCAGATGCAGAAATAAAATTAAAAGAGGCTACACTGCCGGTAAAATTAGATCTAGAAAAAGCTAATAAAGAAATAGATAAGGCAAGGATAGATTTGAATGATGCTAAAAATGGCGGAAACCCTATAGAAATAGCAGCAGCAAAAGCAGTATTAGACACCAAAAAAGCTGCGAAAGATACAATTAGAACCAATGCCGGATTAAAACAACTTGAAGAAGCAGTACATCAGGCAAAACAAAAATTAGAAGAAAAGAGTGATGAAGTTACAACTGCTTACGCAAAAGAAATTTCAGGTAATTTAAGTAAGGGCTTAAATCAAATATTTAGATTGGGGGCATACAGCCGAGCAGGGGCAGATGAGGCAGCTAGAAAAATACGAACAGGGACAAAATTAGATAGTGGAGAGAAACCGCATTAAAAATAAAATTTTATGACAGAAAAATTAAAACAAATAATTAAAGAAGAAGTAGTTAAATTACCTAAAGAAACACGGGATGCAATTAGTGCCTTCAATTGGGGAACGGTATCAGAAGAAATCGGTAAAAAATATTTACTTACTGAAAGCGAAGTAAATGACTTGCAGGTAGAAACTGGTTTGGTTTTAATTGGTCTAGTTGATGGAGATGAATATGCATTAAACATTGAAAGTAATATTGGTATAAGCAAGGAAGGAGCAGAAAAAATTGCTGAGGAAATTAATCAAAAAATATTCAATCCAATAAGTAAAACTATATCAAAGAAAGTTGAAGAAAATCTAAAAACAAAAAATACAAACTGGAAACAAACATTAAATTTCATTGTTTCAGGTGGAGATTATTCCGCTTTTTTAAAAAAAGATGAACCGAGAAACACCACTGAAGAAATTTCAAAAACAAACATGTTAGGTAACAATTCAAAAATTACAGATATTAAAACTAAATTTACTATATAATAAATATTATGGATACAACAGTAGATTTATTGCAAATAAAAATAAATAAAGCCAGAGAAGAATTGTCAGAAGAAAGTCGACGCGCTATTGATGCTGTTGATTGGAAAACAATAATTCTAGGCATGAGAGCAGAAAAAGGATATAGCTACACACAGCTTGAAAACCTTGAACTTGAAACAGAATTATTACTTTGTGGGCTTATTAACCCAGAAGATTACCCAAAAGAAATAGAAAAAAGAATGGGTATACCAAAAGCCAATATAGATGAACTAGTAAACGAAATGAATGAAAAAGTTTTTAAAAAAATTCGAGAAGAACTTGTAAAAAACGTTGAAAGAAAAAAAACACCTGAAAATAGACAGCCAGTTTCCGAACCAGAAAAACAATCTTTAGAAACTTCTTCAGAAATTGCCCACGCGGATGAAAAACCAATGGAGGGCAGAGAGGAACTATTGAGGAAAATAGAACATCCAGATTTATTGAAACAAAAAGAACTTCCTGCTGGAAATCCAATGGAACCAAAGGAACAAACCCCAAAAGCCAGTCCAGTAAATATTCCTAAAGATACCATTCTCGGTGATATTGCCCTTGGAGACAAAAAAGAGACTCCTTCAATACTAACGCAAAAACTTTCCGGGTCATTCCAAATTCCGACAGTGCAAACAGACCATTCTTTAAACAATCTTTCACAAAACAATATCCCAAATTCCACACCCAAGGTTGATCCGTATAGAGAAACCCTAGATTAAACACTAGGTAGCCAGCGATTCATAGTTTATAATTAACTTATATGCAGTTTAAGGTTCCACAATTTTTGGAAATAGAAGATAAGATTTTCGGCCCATTCACTTTTAAGGAGTTTGTTTATTTGGTGGGTGGAGCGGGTTTATGCTATATATTATTTAAATTATTAGGACTTTTCTTGGGTATTATACCAATTTTAATTGTGGCAGGATTATCGGCAGCGCTTACTTTTTATCATCCAAATGGCAAACCTTTCATTAATATGATTGAAGCTGGAATAAAATACGCCTTGCAGAACAAACTTTATATTTGGAAAAGGCGTGTAAATAAAATAGACGGCAAATTACAGAAAGAAATAAAAGCAACAGCCGAATTAAAAAATGAAACAATGAATCAAAGCGGGGTAAAGCTTAGCGGAAGCAAACTTCGAGATTTAGCTTGGAGTTTGGATGTTTTGGATTTTCAAAAAGAAGACAATAATTCATGATTTTTAACTTATTTTTATGTCAATAAACGCAAAAGCAACTCAAGAGTTTGTGCCAATCAAGGAAGTCCGTGATGGTATTGTTGTTTTAAAAGATGGAGGACTTCGGGCAATTGTGCTTGCCAATTCAATCAATTTATCTTTAAAATCAAGCGACGAGCAACAAGCCACAATACTTCAATTCCAAAATTTCTTAAATACTTTGGATTTTTCCGTGCAAATATCAATACAATCAAGAAGACTGGATATTAGACCCTACCTTTTGCTTTTGGAAAACAGAATGAAGGTTCAAAATGAACCATTGCTTAAATTACAAACAAAAGAATATATAGAATTTATCAGAAATTTCACTGAATCGGTAAGCATAATGACAAAAAACTTTTTTGTTGTAGTGCCATATACTCATGTAAATATAGGACCAAAACCTGGAATGTTTAAAAATTTATTTTCCAGTAAAAATAAAAAGGAAGAGGAAGTTAAAAATCAATTAGATTTTGAAGAAAAGAGGTCTCAGTTAGAACAAAGAGTGAGCGTGATACAGCAGGGACTTTCGCGCTGTGGTATAAAATCAGCCCAACTTGGAACAGAGGAAGTCGTCGAGGTATTCTTTAAAGTTTTCAATCCGGGAGAATTAGAAGGTAAAATACAATTAGGCGC
Source organism: Candidatus Nomurabacteria bacterium RIFCSPHIGHO2_02_FULL_35_13 (assembly GCA_001785515.1). Lineage (GTDB taxonomy): Bacteria > Patescibacteriota > Minisyncoccia > Phycocordibacterales > UBA9973 > UBA9973. The sequence continues at coordinate 7,589 of MFTY01000014.1, forward strand.
GGAAGCAGTCACGCCTAGCGCGAATATATAAATTATGGGTCCCGTTAGAAGCCGCGGTCGCAGTTTAAAAAATATAAAAAATATGTTAACCAAAAAAATAAAGATTAATAGCATAACTAAGCAAAATCACGGTAATTTGACCGCGACCTGCTTCTAACGGGATGGGAATTTTTGATAAATTATTTGGGAAAAATAAAACAGATGAAACCAAAGGAGCAAACGCTTCGGTTTTAGCGGTATTGCCAGAAGAAATATATGAATCGGCTAAACTGGAACTCCAAGATATAGTAGCGCCGTCAGCTTTAAAGATTGAATCTAAATCAATAAACTTAGGTGATAAAATCGCCCGTACTTTTTTTATCATATCTTACCCTAGATTTTTAAGTGATAATTGGTTTTCTCCGATAATTAATTTGGATAAGGTTTTTGATGTTTCAATTTTTGTTCATCCCATAGACACATCGCTCGCCTTGAGACAATTTCAGAAAAAAGTTGCCGAAGTTCAAAGTCAGATAAATGTACGCGAGGGAAAAGGAATGGTTCGTGACCCGATGCTTGATACCGCATATCAAGATTTGGAAGGACTTCGTGATAACTTGATTCAAGCACAACAAAAAATGTTTGATGTCAGTATTTATATTACAGTTTATGCCGATAATGACTTGGAACTTTACAAAGTTGAAAATGAAATAAAATCAATACTTGAATCAAAAATGATATATATCAAACCAGCGCTTTTCCAACAAGAAGAAGGTTTTAAAAGTGTTATGCCGTTAGGTAATGATTTATTGGATATTCATCAAAAATTAAATTCCGAACCGCTTTCCAGTGTTTTCCCCTTTGTTTCTTTTGACTTAACTTCCGATAAGGGAATACTTTATGGCGTTAACAGACACAACTCAAGTCTAGTAATTTTTGACAGATTTTCATTGGAAAACTACAACTCTGTGACATTTGCCAAATCCGGTTCAGGAAAAAGTTATGCAACAAAATTAGAGATTATAAGGTCTTTAATGTTTGACGTAGATGTCATAGTAATAGACCCTGAACGAGAATATGAATATCTGGCTGAAGCTGTAGGTGGGCGATATTTCAACATTTCTCTTTCTTCAGACCACCATATTAATCCTTTTGACTTGCCAATACCGCGCGAAGATGAGTCATCTGAGGATGTTTTGCGGTCAAATATTATTAACTTGGTTGGGCTTTTTAGACTAATGCTAGGTGGTCTTACTCCGGAAGAAGATTCCATGGTTGACCGCGCTATTTCAGAAACTTATGCCATGAAAGATATAACTCCCAACTCAGATTTTTCAAACATTGAACCGCCACTTCTCTCGGATTTTGAAATGGTGTTAGGAGGAATGGAAGGAAGTGATTCGGTGATGCAAAGATTGGTCAAATACACCAAAGGTTCCTGGTCTACTTTTCTTAATAGACCATCAAATGTAGATATTAATAAAAAATTTGTGGTATTTTCTGTTCGTGATATGGAAGATGAATTAAAACCGGTCGCAATGTATATTGTGATGCATTATATTTGGATAACCATACGCAAAAACTTAAAAAAACGCCTTTTGGTTGTTGACGAAGCATGGTGGATGATGAAATCTGAAGATACGGCGTCTTTCTTATATTCTATCGCCAAACGAGGAAGAAAATATTATTTGGGCCTTTCCACTATCACCCAAGATGCGGCAGATTTTATGAAATCTCCATATGGAGTTCCTATTGTTACCAATTCTTCTATTCAACTTCTATTAAAACAGTCGCCAACTACCATTGATGTCTTGCAAAAAACATTTAATCTTACTGACGAAGAAAAATATTTGCTTTTGGAATCCGGAGTGGGGGAAGGTATATTTTTTGCGGGATTAAAACACGTTGCTATAAAAATAATTTCTTCTTATACGGAAGACCAAATTATCACTTCTGACCCTTCTCAAATATTATCAATCAAAAAAGCAAAACAAGACTTGGAGAGATTGGAGGCAGAAGAAAAGAAATGATATAATGGAGATAATGATAAAAAAGTATTCAGTTTTGGTTATACTAATTTTTACCTTTTTTGGATTTTTTGCTGATGCCCAAATACGCAACACCGATATTGTCCTTGATATTTCACCTCAATATCCCGGCCCCAACCAAGAAGCAAATGCTACGTTAAGTAGCCACGCTATCAACCTTGATAAAGCAAATATTTCTTGGTCAGTAAACAATCAAGAAGCAAGCGCGGGAATTGGAAAGAAATCTTTCTCTTTTAAAATGGAAGATTTAGGGTCACCTACTGTTCTGTCTGCAACAATAGACACAATTGATGGACAAAGCATATTAAAAACAATAACGATAACACCGGCAAATATAGATATGCTTTGGGAGGCTTATGATTCTTACGCCCCACCTTTTTATAAAGGAAAAACATTAACTCCCAGCCAGGGGACATTCAAAGTAGTGGCGATACCTAGGTTTATAAATCAAGGTGGAAAGGTAAATATAAATAATTTATCTTACGTTTGGATTGGGGACGGAAAGACTCAACCTGATTCTTCCGGATGGGGTAAAAATTATCTTATTTTACAAAATAGCTATTTAGATAAGGAAAATATCGTTGAAGTAAAAGTATCCGACATTTCCGGAGGCACTAATGCTTCTGAAAAAATAACCTTGAAAACAGCTAGTCCTAAAATACTTTTTTATGAAAATGACCCAATACTTGGTGTAAAATGGGAGAAAGCTTTAAATAATGGGTTCACAATAAATTCAAATGGAACGACTTTTGTTGCTGAGCCTTATTTTTTTTCACCTAAAAATATAAGTTTATCGGACCTCACATTTGATTGGTTTTTAAGTGGAGAAAAAATACAAACACCTAATCCTAAAAACACATTATCTATCAAGCCGGAAGCTGGGCAAACCGGAAACGCAACCATAAAAGTTGTCATCAATAATATTAATACGCTTTTCCAAAAAATGGAAAAACAAATCAGTGTAAAATTCTAATATGAAAAAACTTTTCAAAAAAATAATATCTCTGACATATTTGATAATATTTTTATTCGGTTTTTTTATTCCCTTTAATCAAGTTTTGGCTCAAGATGCAAATAATCAACTAAGAATAGTCGCAGATAAACTTAACTTAAAATTGGGTGAGGATATTTTTATAACGGCAAAAACATATCAATTAAGCAATAAAGTGATTTCATTTCAATCTTCTCCCGCAGAAGGAATTGTTTTTTCTCCCTCAATATGCACAACCGACGGAAATGCTTTTTCAACTATAAATTCCTGTCAGGTTGGCTTTGGCTCTACCAAGGAAGGAACATTTAAAATAACTGCTTCTATGGTTTATAACGGAACGACTAGCTCTAATGAGATAGAAATTTCAATAACAAAAGATGGTGGGGTAATAAAAAACTGCCCAACAGGACAAATTTTGGTTAATAATATTTGTACAACACCTGCAACCGTTAAGCCGACTACAGACACAACCTATACTCCACTTGCTCCACTACCCGGATTAGATAAAACTATCAACACTACTGGTGAATGTCCTTTTGGAAATTACTTAAATGTGATAATTAAATTAGTTCTTGGTATCGCTGCCGTATTGGCTATGGTGATGATAGTAATGGGAGGAATAGAGTATATGACCACCGAACTTGTTTCCTCCAAGGAATCCGGCAAAGAAACAATCAGGAATGCAATATTGGGACTTCTAATAGCTTTAGGCGCCTATCTTATCTTAAATACTATAAACCCTAAATTGCTTGACGCATGTTTAGATAAACTGCCAGAAGCAAAGATAACTATTCTTCCTTATAACCAAAACATTAACAGTTATATGCAAAAAACTTCCGGAAATTGTTCCGTAATAACAAGTGGAGAGTGTTCTGTAGAAAATTTGAAAAATATATTCGGTGGCAAAGCAGATAAAGCTTCCATGATTTGTAATGTGGAAAGCGGGGGAATAGTATTCAGTAAATCTAATTCTGATTATTGTTCAGTCGGTCAAACAACTTTTTCTTTCGGCTTGTTCCAAATAAATTTATTAGCGCATGGAGATAAAATTCCAAGTTCTGTTGGAAATTGCACAGATTTATTTATCACGAGTAAGGGAGAGGAAATCGGAGTTGGGAAAAAAGGATATGTCGCAAAAGATGAGAAAAGTAACTTCAGTCATTATGATTGCAAACTAAGACCTGAAAGAGGGGATGACTATAATAAATGCAGCGCTTATTTAAAAACGGCTACAGGAAATTTATCAGTTGCTTCAAAATTATTCCAAGCAAAAGTGTTTGAGGACTGGAGATTGAGCGACCAGGGTGTTTGTCCAGCGGCATTCCAATAATTTATAATAAACAAGTATGTCAAAAAGAAACCTTATTTTATTAACAATAATCCTTGTGGCCATAGTAATTATTACTTTTGGATTTTTTTATTTTTACCAACCTATAAGTCAAACTGGAGATACCACGGAAGGCACAAACTTTTTTGCAAACTTCTTGCCCTTCGGTGGCAGTAAAAACACAACACCTACAAATACGACCCCTCCAGTGGATGTTTCGGGATATGAACAGCCCGTAACAGAAACAGAAATATCCAACGCAATATTAAAAAAGGTTTCAGGGTTTCCCGTAGCTGGTTTTGGGGTATTTATGAAAGAAAGATTTAAGGATGTGCCAACTGTAGTACCCACACAACCCATAGAACAAGATACAACAAACACAACACAAACAACTAAATCTGCTGTTAAGCCAACTCCGCCACCAACTGAATTTGCGCCAGCACTAAGATATATGGATAAAGTCACAGGAAATATTTATCAAACTTTCGCGGATAAAATAGATGAGCGAAAATTTTCTTCAACAATAATACCGAAGGTGTATGAGGCATATTTCGGAAATAAAGGAGAATCTGTGGTTATGCGATATTTAAAAACAGACAATAAAACCATAGAAACCTTTGTCGGTACTCTTCAAAAAGAATATCTTGGAGCTGATTTGGCCGGAACGAATGAAGTTGTGGGGTCTTTTTTGCCGGAAAATATTTCTGATATGAGTGTTTCTTTTGATTCTTCAAAAATATTTTATTTATTTAGTCTGGCAGATAATGCGACGGGTATAACATATTCATTACAAACTAACACAAAAGTTCAGGTATTTGATTCTTCTTTTACAGAATGGCTGTCTTTTTGGCCCAACAATAAAATAATCACAGTTACAACCAAACCTTCCGCCAATGTTCCCGGCTATATGTATTCAATTAACCCAGATAGCAAAGATTTTAATAAAATTTTGGGTGGTATAAACGGGCTAACAACACTTACCAGTCCTAATGGAAAAATGGTTCTTTATGGCGATAATAATTTGTCATTGAGTATTTTTAACACCGATACAAAAAATTCCAATTTAATCGGAATAAAAACTTTGCCGGAAAAATGTGTCTGGGGAGCAACCAGTGATGTTATTTACTGCGCTGTGCCAAGCCTTATTAACCAAGCCCAGTATCCTGATTCTTGGTACCAAGGAGAAGTTTCTTTTTCGGACAAAATATGGAAGGTGGATATTAAAAGCGGAAATACAACAATGATATTAGACCCAATTTTAATAGAAGGTGGTGAAAATATAGATGCTATAAAACTTACTCTGGATGAAAATCAAAATTACTTATTTTTTGTGAACAAAAAAGATTCTTATCTTTGGGAACTTAGTCTAAAATAAAAAAACTAACTTTTTGAGGGGTTTTGAGCGCGACGGCGCGAAAACTTCAGGATTTTTAAAGCTTCAAAAAATCCGTACCGGTAAAAGTTAGTTTTTTTATTTTAGATTGTGCCAATATACTTGATAACCACCCTACGAGAAAGTCCTTCACCTTGTGATTCGGTTTTTAAATCAGTCGCATTAGATAAAAATTCATGTACTATTCTGCGTTCAAAAGCCGGCATTGGGTCAACTTCTATGTTTGATTTAAAATATCTGGCCCGTTCAGCCATCATATAAGCTATGGCGTGAATATTTTCCACGCGTTTTTTTTGAAAACCGTTAATGTCAATCAAAATTCCCAAACCTTCTTGTTTTCCTAACTTACTCGGCTTGGAAGATTCTTCCAAATTTGAAATTTGAACCATCGGAGGAGTCTTGGCTTCAATCATTCTGCGAGCAAGATAATTCACGGCAAAAAGCGCTTCACCTCCGTGTTCCCAAAAAAAATGCGGCTGGCTCACTTCCACTGAAAACCATGTGGTCTTGTCTTCGCTTGAATGAAGAGAAGCGGGTTTATCTTCGTCAATGGAAATTTTACTCACGGATATCGTCGTTTTTTCAATAAGTTCTTTTATTAAATTTTGCATTTCAACTTTATTCATAATATTTAAGGACAGTCCTTAAGAGAGTTTCCCCAAGGACTGTCCTTGGCCTACTGCCTTAAGAGCTAATTTCTTCTTCTTATTTGCATAAACCTGTTGACCTATGGCAAATATGTTACTCGTAATCCAATATAACGCAACCGCACCGGAAACACTATAAGCAATGAAAGCAACCACAAATGGAAAAATATATTTCATTTGTGTATGCATGCTTTTGGTAAAATTTTCCTGAAAAGAACCGGATGGTTTTTCTGGGGCAACTGGTTTGGGCATAAGAAGCGCTTGAAAATATTGAGAAACACCTGCGAGTATTGCTAAAATTATACTTTTTTGTCCAATATCAAGAACACCCAAGAAAATCATGTTTATATGTTCTGGAACATTAATAAAAGAATAGAGCAATCCACCATCTAGATTTATTCCTTTCAAAAAAACATAATACAACGCAAAGATAATAGGAATCTGAATTAAAACCAAAAGACATCCGGAAAAAGGATTGGTTTTATGGTGTTTATAAAGTTCAAAAGTTTGCTTTGCTTGTTCTTCTTTGCTTGCTCCGCTGTCTTTTATTTTTTTAAGCTCCGGGGCAAGTAGGTTCATCTTAATCTGGCTTTCAATGGAACGTTGAGAAAGAGGGAAAAGCACAGTTTTAACAAAAAGAGTAAGTATAATAACAGCGATACCCACATCTCCGCCCGGAATAATAGAAACTAAAAAGGCCAATGCGTTTAATAGAGGCCCATATAAAACAGTATCCCAAATATTTGATAGCATTATCTTATCTTATACGAAAATACCTAAAAATCCAAATATTAAAATAAAAACAAGAAAATAACTTTTGGAGGGGTTTGGCAAGCGACAGCGAGCCAATTTCAGGATTTTTTAAGCTTCAAAAAATCCGTACCGGAAAAAGTTATTTTCTTGTTTTTATTTTAATAAATCAATATGATTTTTTTGCCAGGGATGACATCGAAAAATGCGAAACAAACTTAGGTAAAAACCTTTCATTATGCCATATTTTTTTATGGCCTCTTTTGTATATTCCGAACAAGTGGGATAAAAAACACAGCTCTGTTTTTTAAAAATAGAAATATATTTCTGATAAAAATTAATTAATTTTATTAAGTATATTTTTAATTTCATGTTCAATTTTTAAAATATTTTCTTCCGGTTTTTTAAAAATAAAAACACCCAAAATTCCCATAGGGGTGTGTTTGATGTATTTTTTAAAGACAGAATACCCCCTTCTTCTTAATAAATTTCTCTTAACAGCCAATTTGGCTACATTTTTGGGGGCAATAAAGGAAATATGTGGCTGAAAAGAATTATTGCCTAGTATAAATTTAAACGTAAAATTAGGAGAACTAATAAACCTGCCTTCTTTGAAGATTTTTTCTATTACCTTTTTGTCGACTCTATTCTTTTTGGGAAGCATTACATTGTATGTAAGCAGAAAAAACAATTCTAAACAGAAAGCTTGGCGCGCCCCTTTCTTCTTCTCCTTAAAAGCACTTTTTGACCGGTTTTACTTTTAGATCTGACTAAAAATCCATGAGCTTTGGCTCTTTTTCTCTTTTTAGGTTGATATGTTTGTGACATAAAAAGAGTATATAACATTATCAACAGTTTATCAACATAGTTAATAAGTTTTTTAAAATTGCATTAAAAGTTTGTGTAGTATAATCTATAACCTATGGATACGAAGCAACTTTGGAAAAATTGTCTGATTGAAATTGAGGCAGGAGTTTCTAAGGCTAATTTTAGTACCTGGTTCAAAAATACATGTATTTTAAGAGAAGAAACAGGTGTTGTCTATGTTGGTGTGCCAAATGAATTTGTTCGTGATTGGCTAAAAAATAAATATCATAAGCTTATTACTAAAACCATAGCCGGCGCATATGAAAATATGAGAGCGGTAGAATATATCATCACTAAAATAGAAACCAGCAAGCAGGAGTTGCCTAAAGCAAACGAAGTTTATGTAAATAAAGAACTACCTTTGAGAGATTTATATATAAACCCAGATGATAATTTAAATCCACGTTATCGTTTTGATTCTTTTATTGTAGGGTCTTTTAACGAACTTGCATACGCTGCATCCCAGGCAATAATAGAAAACCCAGGCACTAAATATAATCCATTTTTTGTTTATGGTGGCACAGGACTTGGTAAAACACATTTAATCCAGGCTATAGGAAATTCAATAAAAGATAAATATCAAAATAAAAAGGTATTTTATTTAACGTTGGAAAAATTTGCCACTGATTTTATAAACTCATTACAGAACAATAAAGCAAACTCTTTTAAGGAAAAATATCGCAAATATGACCTTTTAATAATAGACGACATTCAGTTTATCGGTAAAATGGAAAAAATTCAAGAAGAACTTTTTCATACATTTAACACTTTTTATGAAAATAATAAACAAATTATATTTTCTTCTGATAAACACCCTAATTATATTCCAGAATTAGCAGATCGACTTAAGTCTCGTTTTGCGGCTGGAATGATAGTAGATGTTTCTGAGCCAGAATATGAATCTCGTCTTGCAATTTTAAAAATAAAATTAAGAGAGGTTAATGTTAATTTAGAGCAAGAAATAATAGAATACATTGCAGGGGCTATACAGGGAAATATCCGAGAACTTGAGGGAAGTCTAAATACCATAGTCTGTCAATATCATTTAAAGAACAAACCTCTTACAATATCTGAGGTAAAAAACCTGTTAAAAAACAACATAAAACCTAAGAAAAATGTAGCAATAAAAGATGTTGTAAAAATAGTAAGTAACTATTATTCTTTAGAAGAATCATCAGTCTATGAAAAAACCAGAAGAAAAGAAATAGTAAAAGCAAGGCAAATAGTAATGTACCTACTTCGAGAAGATTTTAATGTGTCATATCCCTTAATCGGACAAAAACTGGGCGGCAAGGACCACACAACAGTAATACATTCATATTTGAAAATTAAAACAGACTTGAAAAATAATCCGCAATTATTGCAAGAGTTAGACCAGATACGAATCCTGTTTAAATAGGTGTTAATAAAGGGTTAAAAGTGCAACATTAGTTTAAGTAGAAACTGTTAATAAAAATAAATGAAAAATCAGAAAATGTATTTCAAAAAATAAAGAAGAATATAATAAAAAATTATCATACTTATAAATAGAATTAAATTATTAAAATAACTATATAAAATAACATATTTCTTATTTATCCACTTATCAACAGTATTAATAGTATTAATAAATTAAATATATAACATATAAACATATGAAACTGGAATGCGGAATAGAAAAAATAAAAGAAGGAATTTTACAAGTAGAAAAAATTACGGGAAAAAACCTCACCCTACCTATTTTAAACTCAATTCTCCTTATTGCAGAAGGAAAATCTTTAAAACTTAGAGCCACCAACTTAAGTCTTGGTGTTGAGATTGAAATTCCCGCAAAAATAGAAAAAGAAGGCGTTATTGCTGTTTCTGGTACAATTCTAGCTGGTATTTTTTCTAATATTTTTCAAAATGAGAACATACACATTGAAGGTGAAGATGGAAATTTGTTAATTAAAACAAAAAAAAGCAGAATAAAACTAAAAGGTCAAGCATCTGATGATTTTCCCACAATACCAATGGTTGATGGAAAAACTTTTGAAATAGAATCAAAAAAACTTGTAGATGGTATAAAATCTGTATATTATAGTTCTTCTTTATCTGATATAAAGCCGGAAATTTCAAGTGTTTATATATATTCAAATGAAGACAATCTAGTGTTTGTTTCAACAGATTCTTTTAGATTAGCGGAGAAAAAAATTAAAATTAATGGGATTGAAGAAATTCCAGGAATTCTTATACCTTTTAAAAACATATCTGAAATATTGAGAATTTTTGGAGAAGTACAAGATGTTGTGAGGGTATGTTTTAATAAAAATCAAATTTCTTTTTCTTCCAATAATATTTATTTAACCTCAAGAATTATAGATGGAGTTTTCCCCGACTATCGTCAAATTATTCCAAAAGAGTTTAAGGTTGAGGCTGTAGTGTTAAAACAAGACTTATTAAATGCGCTCAAATTATCTAATATTTTTTCAGACAAATTCAATCAAATAAATCTCTTAATTAATCCAAAAGAAAAAGTCTTTGAACTTTCTTCCCAGAATAACGATGTTGGGGAAAATAAAACATATTTAGATGCCGCCATAAAAGGAGAAGATATATTACTTGGCTTCAATTATAAATATTTTCTTGATTGTTTTCAATCTTTAAATACAGACAGTATTTCAATTAGATTAAATCAACCCTCCAAGCCGATAGTAATATCGGGCAATTCCGATGACTCATTTACTTATCTCATAATGCCCATGAATAGATGATTGAAATAAAAGATTTGCTTTTTCATCTTAATAGTCTCCTTCTTTCTGAAGAAATTAAAAAAAATTCAATTGTGGATGTTTTATACAAAACTATTGGGATACACATAAAACCTAAAGACATAAAAATAAAAAATAATACAGTATATTTAAACATAAAACCCATTTATAAGAATGAAATTTTATTTAAAAAAGACGAAATTCTTTTAAAACTAAAAAAAAACCTAGGTAAAAAAACCCCACAAAACATAATATAATTATTGTTTTACTTTAAAAATTAAAACATTTTCCGCGCGATTATAGGCAATATCATAAGAAATTATTCTCAATTCATTTTCTGGTTTTAAACTGTCTAATTCTTCTGGAATAAAAGAAAAATTAAAAGGCGTCCCAATGGTGTCTATAAAAGTATTATTTATAAATACATCTATTTTTTTAAGCGGGAAACGTCCAAAATTTGATATTTGCAGTTGTATTTTTTGGTCGGGAGGATAAATTGACACTGTGTCCGGTCTGATTATTGAAATAGTGGGTTGAGACGTGCCAGTGTGTATATCATCTATTGTTGTCGGTTTTTCAGCTAGGGTGGTTATTCTGTATTTCCCCCTATTTTGCGTCCACCAGTCTTGTACGGGAATTTCCCAATTATTAAACTGCGGGTTTTCGCTTGGATTTAATGGCGGCGCTCCTAAAATATTGTCTCTATCTATCCAATAAAGAATAGAATGCACATTTGTTATTACTTTTTCTTGAGTTGTCTCTCTGGGCGTAAATTCTCCTGCCAATTTTCCAGAAATTTTATCTATAAAAAAATTTTCATTTCCTTGCCAATATCCGCGAATTATAGGCTTCACTGTTTTAGGGTCAATTTCCAGGTTTGGTTTTTCAAATTTTTCATTTGGTAAAGTTTTTAGAGTTTCGTTTATAAATTTATTCCAAATTGGTCCTGCTACCGCAGAGCCACCCTTTTTCATCGGCTTGTTGTCATTATTGCCTGCCCAAACGCCAACAACAATCGAAGGAGTATAACCAATAGTCCAGGCGTCCCTGTTGCTATTTGTTGTTCCTGTTTTTACAGCTACATTTCTGTTGGGGATTAAAAGCGCAGAAGAGGAGCCAAAAGTTGGGACACGAGCTATGTTGTCGGAAAGAATATCAGAAATAGTTAGCGCGGTATTCTTAGGCAGAACTTCTTTTGTGTTAGGGAAATATGTCTCCAAAACTTTTCCGTTTTTATCTTCAATTTCTAAAATTCCGGTATAAGGATTCCTTCCGCCATTATTTGCAAAAACTCCATAAGCAGAAGTCATATCAAGGAGTGATACTTCTCCGCCTCCAATAACAAGAGTAAGTCCATAACGACTTACATCAGTTAAAGTGCTAATACCCATATCTTCAGATGTTTTAAGAGAATCACTAAGTCCCGCCAAATAGAAAAGTTTTACGGCCGGAATGTTTATCGATTGCGCCAGAGCATTTCGTAGAGACATAGGTCCGCGGGTTTTACCATCATAATCATCCGGCATATAGCAGTCATCTTGATTATGTCCGGGCAAAGCCTTACCGTAAGCGTTACAGGTTGTCTGAAACTCCGTAGGCAGGTCAAACAGCACCGTGTCGGGAGTAAACCCCTTATTGAAGGCCGTAGCGTATATAAAAGGCTTAAAAGAAGACCCAGGTTGTCTCCATGCGGTTGCAATATTATAGTTGCCATCTATGGCTTTATCAAAATAATCTCTTGAACCTACCATCGTCAAAATTTGTCCGGTCTTAGGGTCTATCGCCACAAGCCCGGCATTGTTTCCATTCCAATCTTTTTCATTTTGAAGGGCGCCTTCTTTAACTATTTCTTCTCCTTTTTCTTGCAAATCATAATCAAGAGTGGTGACAACACTAAGACCGCCCTTTTCCACTAATTCGCTTCCATATTTTTGTTCTAAATAATCTTTAATGAAAAAAACAAAATGAGGAGCCTTAATGCCAATAGTTTCTTGCGGAACAAAACTTACAACTTCATTTTGGGCGGTGTTATATTCTTCTTGAGAAATAAACTCAAGCTCTAACATTCTAGAAAGAACTAAATTCTTTCTAGCGTCCAGCTTATCTCTATTTTTCCCATAAGGTGAAAGCATGGTTGGCGATTGTGGAATTGACGCTAAATAAGCCGCTTCCGCGAGAGTTAAATCTTGCGCATCTTTGTCGAAATAAGTTTTAGACGCTTCCTCTATGCCATAAATATTTCCACCATAAGGACTTTCGTTTAGATAATATTCCAATATTTTTTCTTTTGGTATTGATTTATCTATTTTTATTGCCAATACCCATTCTTTTATTTTTCTAGCGATAGTTTTCTTTTGCGTCAGAAGCGCATTTTTTACCAATTGTTGAGTTATGGTTGAACCTCCTTGGGTTTTACCGGTGCTGTTTAATAAATTAGATAATACAGCTCTAATAATTGAAGTTATTTTTATTCCGCCATGATTATAAAATTCAGAATCTTCAATGGCGATAGTTGCATTCTTAATATTTACGCTCATTTTTTCAAATGGTATATCTGTCCTTTTTACATCTTGATGTATGTCATATAACAATATTTTTCCCGTACGGTCATATATTTTAGTGGAATTTACAACCTTTCTGTCTTCAAAGGAGTGGAAATCCGGAATCTTTAGAGATGAGACCCAAATAATTACTACTCCAGCCAGTAAAATAAAAATACCAACCACGAACAATAATAGGTTTTTAGGAACTTTTATTCTCCTGAACTCTTTTTCCATCTTTCTAATCATAACACAAAATATGCTATAATTTGAACCATGAAAGTCATTACAGACGAGAAAAAAATAGATGAACTTTTAAACCGTGGGGTGGAAGAAGTTTTTGTAAGAGACAATTTAAAGAAAAAACTTTTATCTGGGAAAGTTCTTAGAGTTAAGCTCGGTTTTGACCCAACTGGCTCAAAAATCCATATGGGAAGAGCTATTGTTCTAAGAAAACTGAAAGCTTTTCAAGACCTTGGGCATACAATTGTTTTTATCACAGGTGATTTTACTGCTCAAGTTGGAGATCCTTCAGATAAACTTGAAAAAAGACCCATGCTAACCAAAGAAGCTATAAAGAATAATTTGAAAACGTATAAAGAGCAAGTAGGTAAAATTATTGATTTATCTAAAGCTGAATTTTATTACAACAGCAAATGGCTTTCAAAATTAGGTTTTCAAGAAATTTCGGAATTAGCCGAAAGTTTTTCCATTCAACAAATATCGGCTCGTAGAAATTTTAAAGATAGATTTGGAAAAGGGGAAGAAATTTCTTTGCGTGAGTTTCTATACCCTTTAATGCAGGGGTATGATTCTGTAAAAATTAAAGCTGATGTTGAAATTGGAGGATTTGACCAGCTTTTTAATCTGAAAGCCGGCAGGATTATACAAAAACATTATGGCTTACCAGAACAAGACATTTTAACAACTGTAATGCTTGAGGGAACTGATGGGAGGAAAATGTCTACCTCTTGGAATAATGTTATTACAATAGTTGATGAGCCGAATGATATGTTTGGTAAAGTAATGGCGCTGAAAGATGATTTAATTATTAAATATTTTAAATTTTGTACCGATTTACCCTTGTCGGAAATATTAGAAATAGAAAATAAATTAAAACAAGAATCAGTTAATCCGAAAGATATAAAAATGAATTTAGCCAAACAAATCGTCGCTATATATCACGGAGAAGACAAAGCTCAAAAAGCAGAAGAAAGTTTTATTAATACTTTTCAAAAAGGAGAAATTCCGGAAAAAATAGAAGAAATAAAAGGGTCGGGTAGTCTTGGTGCTGTTTTGGTATTAAAAAAGATTGTAGCTTCTATGAGTGAATGGCGCAGGTTGGTTGACGAAGGAGCAGTTAAAAAACTTAGTGAAAAAGGAGAAGATAAAATTACTGATTTTAAAATTTTTGCAACACCAGGAGTTTATAAAATAGGAAAGAGAAGATTTATAAAAATAAAATAATTTCACCTAGTGGAGTTATTTTTTTTAGTGATACCTACTATCAGGGTCAAACTCCTCTTCATCTTCCAGTGGCACATCCAAAGGCTCATCTAAGTCTAGCGGCTTTTCTTCTCCATCCAAATCAGGGTCACTCACCGCCAAAGTATCATCTTCATCGTAACTCATATAAAATTTTACATTTATTAGGCGACCTATTGTTAATTTATTACTTTGTATCAAAATCTAAAACAGTTGGCAATAGAATATGTGGATAACCTCACCAACAACCAATCAAGCCCTAAAACCTCATATGGGCAAAGGCTGTTAAAGCAATGGCTATAGCATCCAATTCGTCATCCGACTTCTTGAGATTATCTATTTCAACCAATATTTTTACCATTTTCATTACTTGTTCTTTGTTTGCTTTTCCATAGCCGGTTGTGGCTATTTTTATTTGTGGGGGAGAGGCTTCAAAAATTTTAAGTCCACCAAGAGACGCTTCATAAATTATAACTCCCCGCACTTCTGCCACATGCATTACTGTTTTTTGGTTGGTGGTCAAAAATAAAGTTTCAATAGCCAGAACTTCCGGCTTAAACTTTTTTATTATATTTTTTATTTCTTTTCCGATTAAAAATAACCTTTCTGAAAATTCCAATTTAGCGGAAGTTTTAAAGCATTCGGAAAATAATACTTTTTCTTTTTTTTCACCTTTATTTTTTTCAAGGATTGCGACACCTAGTCTTTCAAACCCTGGATCTATTCCTAAAATTCTCATAATAGTTGAATTTTAACACTATTAGTAAAATACCAAGGGGAACCCTTGGTAAAGTTTGACAAAGTGTGTCGGGGGGGGGTAGACTTGTGTTGTAAAAGTCATAAGAAAATCTATTAATAATTTAATATTAAATAAATACTATGAATTTTGAAAAACCAAAACAACTTCTGAAAATAGGTGCTTTTGTAATTCTTTCATCTTTACCTGCATTTACTCAAACAAAAGATGCTAAAATTGAAAATTTTAATCAAATAGCAAAAGATAATGAAAAGAAAATTGTTCTTCAGATGGTTGAACATGGTCAAAAAGGAAGATGGAATAACATTGAAGTAAAAAAATTAACTCTATCCAATGGAGATCAGATTATTGTTGGATATGATGCAACTGGAAAAGAAAAATGGATTCTAAAAGAAACTGGAGATGGAAGCCGTTTATTACTGGATGAAAATATGGACGGAGAACTTGACAGAATGGTGCTTAATAAAGAAGAAAAAGGATCAAACTCAAAAAGAAAAGCCTTTAATGAGTTAAAAGCTTTCTCGTCAATGAATTACCTTTCCAAGGAAGCAAAAGCACAAGCAGATTTAGACCCCGAACAAGTTTTTCTTTATAAGGTAGAAAAAGACGCTGAAGGATTTAAAATAAAGGCTGTAAATTTTTCAACAGGTGATACAGAAGAGTTAACCGGGCCAGAAGCGAAGAAACAAGCAGAGAAACTACAGGAAATGTTTGCAAAAACTCTTAAGTAATCAAAAAAAGAGTTACCGATTATTTTCTTCACTAAAGTCATCTATTATAGTATTGTAATTACAAATCTCTCTTTTGTTTACAGGGAATAGTTTTGAATTTACTATTTTGTAATCTAAAGAAACATATTCTTGTAGGCTTGAATATGGATATTCTGCAATAAATTTTTTAAGTTGATTTAAAAAACTTTTTGGTTGTGTTTTCCAACTCGGATTCTTTAATTTTGCCGGATTAAGGTGAATATATGCATAGATATATCGTAAATATTTATCTTTATTTATGTGTTGTGATTGGAATACTCCTTGGAAAAGAGCACCAACCCGTTCATTTTTTTTATTAAAATACATAGAGTATCCTGTTTGTAATTTGAGCATAAATTTTGATATTCCTCCATCTACTAGGGGAGTAATTAATAAATGAAAATGATTTGGCATTAAACAATATGCTCCAATTGCCACTAATTGTTTTCCACGATCTTGTTTAAAAATTTTGTCTAATGAATTTTTAGATGAATTGTTTCTAAACTCTACAGTTTTATCACTATTTGTGAGATATAAAAGGGCCATAAATCTTTTATAGTCAGAAATATTTTGGAATATAACTCGTTTTTCAACTCCACGATTATAGATATGATAAAATTCTTCCTCTATAAATTGC
>MFTY01000014.1:24520-24628 GCA_001785515.1 Candidatus Nomurabacteria bacterium RIFCSPHIGHO2_02_FULL_35_13
TTCCCCTTGGTAGCAATTATTCCGCATTAGTATAAATATCTTGAACATCGTCGTTTTCTTCCAATTCTTCCACAAGTTTGTCTAATAATTCCAAATCAGCATCAGAAA